>CAZDTE010000054.1:0-20585 GCA_964508275.1 uncultured Ardenticatenales bacterium | reverse complement strand
CGCCTCCGGTGACGCCTCCGGTGACGCCTCCGGTGACGCCTCCGGTGACGCCTCCAGTGACGGCTATTAGATAGAGGGATAGAGGGAGAGGGGGCAAGAAAGTGGTCTGGAATCGTATTCTTCGACGGAGGCGCTCCAGCGGCGCCATAGCCAAGGAACGGCTGCAACTTGTGCTGGTCCATGACCGTGCCGGTGTGTCACCCGAACTAGTTCAGACGCTGCGGCGCGAGATTGTCACGGTCATCTCCAAGTACCTGGACATTGACCAGAGTGGTATGGAGATAAACCTGACGCAGGGGCGCAACCGCAGCAAGTTGGTGGCGAACATTCCCATTCGCAGCTCCCGACACGGGCGGAGTGCGGGGCCCGGATCATGAGGCGCAGGACCGCGCGACCGGCACCACACAACCGGAGTCGGGTGAAGGAGTCACGACCCGACCTGGCCGGCGAAGCACCAAAGGAGTTGTGATGGACAGACGGGTTCTGCGGCACTTTGACTACGTGCTGCTCTTGCTCACCCTGGCCCTAATCGGCCTGGGCCTGGCGATGATCTACAGCGCGACCGCTTCTTCCACCGAACCGGTTCCCCTTGCCGAGAATTTCCTGTTTCGGCAGGCCGCATACCTCGTCCTGGGGTTGGTCGTCATGGCCGGGCTGAGTCTGGTGGACTACACGCTCTTCGCCTTGTTTGCCCGCCCGCTGTACGCACTTGTGCTGGGGTTGCTCGCGTTGACCGCGTTCGCCGGGCGCATATACGGAGGGGCGCAGCGGTGGATTGATCTGCGCCTCTTTCCGGTCCAGCCATCGGAGTTGAGCAAGCTACTGCTGATCCTGGTGCTGGCGAAATTCATGGCGGACCGCGAGAGAGAGCCGTGGCCGCTGTGGGCATCGTTTCTGATTATCCTACCTCCCATGATACTGATCTATCTGCAACCCAACCTGGGCACCACTCTGATCCTGGCCGTGATCTGGCTTGGAATGATCACCATGGCCGGCCTGCCTTTTTGGCAACTCTCGCTGTTGGGTGTCGGAGGCGTAGCATCGCTGCCCATTCTCTGGATGACGATGCACGGTTACATGAAAGAGCGGGTCCTCACGTTTCTCGACCCATCCCGAGATCCGCTGGGCGCCGGCTACAATATCTTCCAGGCACGCATTGCCCTCGGGTCCGGCGGTTGGTGGGGGCAAGGCTACCTGAGCGGCTCCCAGAGTCAACTGCGCTTCCTCCGTGTGCGGCACACCGATTTCATCTTCTCCGTGCTGGGGGAAGAACTTGGGTTTGTGGGGGCGATGGTTCTGTTTGCCCTCTTCGTCTTGCTCCTACTCCGCCTGTCGCGTGATGCCCAACGGGCCCGCGACAGTTTTGGGCGGTTGGTCATCGTTGGCATCGCGGTGATGATCCTGTTCCAGAGCATCGTCAACATCGGTGTGAACATCGGCGTCGTGCCGGCAACCGGCATACCGCTACCCTTCGTTAGCTACGGTGGCAGCTCGCTCATCACGCTGTTGGCTGCCGAGGGGGTTGTGCAGAGCATTGTGAGTCGCCCCAAGAAGCTGGAGTTCTAGCCTCGTGGGGTGGCCATCCACGATTGCGATTGACGGACCCGCGGCTTCTGGCAAGAGCACGATCGGACGCGAACTGGCCAACCGGTTAGGGTATCTCTACTTCGACACCGGCGTCATGTATCGAGCCGTGACCTGGGCCGCGTTGCAGCGCCATATTCCCATCTCCGATGAGCCCGCAATCAGCCATCTGGCGTGTGAGATACCGATTGAGATCGGTCCACCCACCGTGCCCGACGGGCGGCAATACACGGTGACCGTGCGGGGTGCCGATGTGACATGGGACCTGCGGCGGCCCGAGGTAGATGCTGAAGTCTCACGTGTCTCTCGCTATCCGCAGGTGCGCGAGGCCCTCACCGAGCAGCAACGGCGCATCGGGGCCCGGGGCAACGTGGTCATGGTGGGGCGGGACATCGGCACGGTCGTGCTGCCCGAGGCCGACCTGAAGATCTACCTGGATGCGACGGCCACGGAACGGGCCAGGCGGCGACTGCTTGACCTCCGGGCGCAGGGCGAAACCGTGGCGTACGCGGATGTCCTGCGTGACGTGCGTCGCCGGGACAAGATGGACAGCCAGCGATCCGTCGCGCCACTCCGCCCCGCTGCCGACGCCATCGTCCTCGATACGTCAACCCTTTCTGTGACGCAAGTGCTGGCAGAGGTGGTGCGGATCATCGAGATGGCGCGGGCTTCCCGATCATAGGAGTGGGTTTGGGACCCATTCCCGCTACGCTGCGCAAGCCCAGAAGCTACGCCCATTTGGCAAATCGGCCACTCTTTGTTATAATTGCCGTCTATGGGAACTTCCGTGCCGAGTGTATCGCGTTGCACAAGGGCCAGAAGGTGTTATCCATGTCGCCTGTGATTCGGGTGCAAGGCTACTTTTGGGGGATGTGCCTGATTCTGTCCTTGACAGCATGTTCCGGTTCGGCATCACCTGCGGTTGCCACGGCCCCTACGGCCACGCCGACGACGATGTCAACCCCTTCACCGATTCCCGTCCTCCCAACGGCCACGCCTTTGGCCATGTTCACACCTTCTCCTACCCTCACGCCAACCGCCACCAGCACGCCCGTCGTCTACGTGGTGCGTGTCGGAGATTCCGCGTGGGCCATTTCCCGGCGCCTCGGGATATCCGTGGATGCGTTGTTTCAGGTGAACGGGCTGGACCGCTCGTCAACGCTGCATCCGGGACAGGAGTTGGTCGTGCCCACAGAATCCGAACCGCTGATCGCGACAAATTCGGCGCCGGCGGTCGCGGAAACCGGGCCGGGCAACGGCTCGGCCGCCGAGTCGGCGGCGCAACCGGAGGCGGACGCCCTGCCGGGGCCTACCGGCGACAATCCGGCTGTTGGTCGTGAGTCGAACCAGCCACTTGAGCGACAGAATCCGGCCGGCGCGCCCGCAGCTACCCCGACACCGGCGGCGAGGAGCCTTGGCGGCCCCAAAGCGAAAGCCGCTGCCGCCTCCGAGACGATCCATGTCGTTGAGAGCGGAGACAGCCTGAGCGGTATCGCCATCCAGTATGGAGCCAGCATTGAAGTGGTCATGGAGGCGAACGGCATCATGGATCCCACGCGGCTGCGTGTGGGCCAGAAGCTGGTGATACCACCCGGAACCGCAACACCAGTGCCTACCGCTACCTCGTACCCCTCCCCAACGCCCACACCCGCTATGCCTTACATGCCCCCTTCTCTTCTGTGGCCCATCAATGGTACGAGCCTGGCGGCTGATGAAGAGGCCGTCCTGAGTTGGGCGACTGTGGGGATTCTCGACCCCGAGGAATACTACGAGGTCCGGCTCTGGCGACTGCGGGGGCCCGAGGTAACAGAGTCCTGGGCCGAGTGGACCCGGCAGACCAGTTGGCGAATCATACCGGACATTCGGGCTCTCGAGCAGACGAAGGGGCAACTCTACCGGTGGGAGGTTATTGTGATGCGGCATACGGGCACAGAAGACGATGGCACGTGGACGGGCGAACCGCTTAGCGCTCCCAGCGCCGAGCGACAGTTCCTGTGGCCGCTGCCTGTGCGGACCATCGTCACCGAACCCATAAAAGGGGGGATCCCCCTGCCCTCGTCGCCGGCCCCCTTCCAGCCGGAGGAAACGCCTGCTGCCGAGTGATCGGGCAGCGTCTCCTTCACTTCGTCTCCGTTTCACCGGCGCTCACATCCCCAACCGCCACGATCAAGGCGTTCTCCTCGGCCTGGCCAGCCGTCACGGGCAGCCGCTCGCCGGTTTCTGATCGGTACAGCCCCACGAGCAAGCGGTATGTCCCAGGCGGCGCGCCCGCGGCCACCGTGAGCCGGTGGACATCGCGCACCACATCGCCGGGCCGCCAGCGCCCGGTCGGAAACGTTCCCGCCAGCGGTGGGCCATCGTGCTGCCCCTGGCGCTCCCCCTGCGCATCCACCAGGTGGATGAAGACGGTGTAGTCATCCTCCGGAATCGCCTCCGCTTGCCACAAGAGCGTAACCACCAACTCCGAGCCGGGCCGTGGGCCGCCGGTCAAAAGTGTGCCGTCCGGACCGGAGGAGATGCCGACGGCCCGCAGGCGGATTTTCCCGGCAAGCTCCCCATTGTATGCTTGAAGGGGGCGGGACGGCGAGCAGATCTCAAAACGGTCAATCGTCTCCGAACAGTCGTAGTGCTCTTCGATTGCTGACAGCATCTCCCGACTGAATCGGCCCAATCCCTCGCGATCGGCGCGAGCGCCTCGCCGCACAACCAGCAAGGGGAAGCGCTGATTCGCCAGGTCGGCCAGAAAAGGTGCCGGGGCCCACACCCCTTGGGCGGCCAACTGCGTGTAGACAAACGAGTGGATCGGCACCGGGCGTTCGTTGACCGCCAGGAGGCCCATGTCTTCCGCCAAGACTGGGTCCGGCACGGTTGAGATGCGCGCGGAGAGGGCTCGCTGTACGCCGGCGGTGCGGCGCAGCCAGGCCGCTTCCGCCCGCGGTCCCAGCCGCTCGAAGCCGGGGAGGAAGAGAGCGAGTTGCAGGACAACGAGCAGGGCCAAGCTCACCCACCCCCACGGCCTGCGCCGCCCGATCAGCCGCTGGCCAGCCACAGCGCCGAGAACGCAGAAAAGGGCGAGACTCTCCAGGTAATAGTTCTCCCACGCCCCGGCCTTTCCGGCGGAAAGAGTCAGCAGAAGGGCAATCAAAAGGTAGAGGCCGACGATGCGCGTCTGCCGCTGTCGCACCTCTAGCCCCAATTCGATCAGCGCGACAAGCGCAATCACCGGCACGATGCCCAGGAAGCCCCGCGTGAGGCGCAGGAAAGTCGAGAAATCGTAAGGATTGGCGTTGCCGGTCACGACATCGGTGAAGAACGCCCCAGCCGTTGCCGCGTTCAGGGCCAGGAAGATGGCGCCGCCCGCGATCATCATGGCTGCGATCCAGGAGCCGCCCTTGCGCCTGTTGCGAACCAGCAGCGCGATCCCGAAGGCCACAGGCGCGGCCACAAACGACTGCTTGATAAGAGAGGCCAAGAGGAAGAGCGCGGAAGCGGTCGCCAAATGGCGGTTGGACCGGCTGGCTCCACCGGCGACGGGATACACGACGTACGCACCGGCCAGGCTGAAAGCCAGAGCGAGAGCGTCGGGGCGGTAGAACGTGGCCCAGCGGTAGGCAAACGGCGATGCCAGGAAGATCAAAGCGGCTATGGCCGCCAGTTTGCGTTCCACGTGCTCGCGACGGGCCAGGCCATAGAGTGCCCATGCGCTGCCCAGGATGCCCAGAGCCGAGATCAAGCGCCCGCCCCAAGGTGCCGGCCCCCCGAAGCGCAAGAACAGCGCAGACAGCCACAGATAGAGCGGGGTGTACACGGAGAATGTGTACGGGAACTGCGCTATCGGTTTGTAGGGCCAGTGCCCCATGGCAAATTGCCGCGCCCAGTCAATGACCGGGCCTTCCCCGTATTCGACCGTGTACGGAAAGCGCGTGAACGTCCAGACACGGTAGACGAAGGCGATGAGGAAGAGGAAGAGCAAGCCGAAGACCAACACGGTCGCGCCCCTCTCCGCCAGCGAGTTCCCAAACGACCTGCGGGGCTGTCCCATAGCGAGCGTTCAGCGATAGTGCAGCGGCAAGGCAACCCGACGTCGGAGCGTCGCGGCGTTGCCCGGCTACGGCGCCACGCCGGCGATTCAACCCTTAACGTTCATCATCAGGCATGTCTACCGGCAGCAAATCGAGGAGTTCTTGGCAGAGCGCTTCCTGCCGCTCCCACATGGCTTCCTTGTCGGCTTCTGTCTCGTCTTCATACCCCAGCAGATGGAGCACACCATGAACCACGAGCAGGTCCAATTCCTGGGCCAGGGGCACCATGTGCTGCGCTGCTTGCACAACAGATCGGGGGAATGAGATGACCACATCTCCCACGTAGTCGCGCAGCTCGTTGGCAGCCTCTCCCGGCGGCAGCCCGCCGGCAGGGAAGGAGAGGACATCGGTGGTCGCATCAACATTGCGATGGCGGTAATTGAGTTGCCGCATCTCCCCATCGTCCACAAGGACAATGGTCAAGCTAACAGATTCCTCCTTCCCTTCAGTTGACAGCACGTGAGCAGCTGCGGCCCTCATGCGCTCTTCATCGGTCAGACCGGCCAGGGGAGGACTGGTTTTCACGGCGATAGCTGCTGACATACCACTTACTCCTTACTCAACCTCTTCCGTTTCCAGAGGGTCTACGGTGCCTTCCGAAGGGCTGGCCGGTTGTTCAATCGGATACTTGATACGGTTGTGGTAGATCCCTTGAAGGATGTCCACGAAAGAACGACGAATGGTGCTCAGATCGCGCAGCGTGAGATTACACTCATCCAGTTGTCCCTCGGCGAGTCGTTGGTTGATGACACCGCGCACGATCTCATCTATTTGCTCTGTGTCGTTTGGGTATTCGGCCTGGGCGATGGCTTGCACACTGTCCGCCAGCATCAAGATCGCCGATTCTCGCGTCTGGGGTTTCGGGCCCGGGTAGCGGTAGTCTGCCTTGTCCACATTCTCTGCGCCATTCTGTTCGCAGGCCTGGTGGTAGAAGTAGGCCGCCACGCGGGTGCCGTGGTGCTGAGGTATGAAATCAACGATCGCTTTGGGTAAGCTATATTTCTTGGCCAGCGCTATGCCCTCACGGACGTGCCCGACAATGATTTGCGCGCTGGTCTTCGGGTCGAGGCGTTCGTGGACATTGACACCGTCCACTTGGTTCTCAGTGAAGTAGTAGGGTTGCAGGGTCTTGCCCACGTCGTGGTAGTAGGCCCCTACCCGGGCGAGCAGCGGATCGGCGCCTATGTCCTGCGCTGCCCGCTCTGTCAGGTTGCTGACCAGGATGGTGTGGTGGTAGGTGCCGGGCGCTTCGACCAACAGTTTCTGCAGTAACGGATACGTAGGTCGTGCTAACTCCATGAGTTGCAGGAACGTTGTGACCTGCAGGAGGTTGCCAAACACGTAGAAACCGACGAGCGTGACACTGGCTGCTATACCGCCACTGACCAGACTGGCCGTCCCCAGCGCAAGCAGTGAGGTGATGTCAGCATTCTGGTTGATCAGCCCAAATGTCAGGACCACCGCCAGGTTGGTTATGCTAACCATGACGCCGGTCCAAACAAACGTGTTCAGTCGCTCCACGCGCCAGACCATGAGGGCGGCCAGAGCACCGCTGACAAAGCTGTAGACGATCAGTTCGAGCGAGCCTCCGGATATGTAACCAACCATCAACGCGAGGAAGGCGGTGACGACAAGGGCCAGGTCGGGGCCCACCAGCGAGCCAACGAGCATCGAGACAGCGGCCACCGGTACGAAATACGGGAGAATCGCGTTGCCGGGGATGGCCAGTTTTGCTACCAGTGTGAATGAGGCGATGAGCACCAGCAGCAAGGTAGCCAGCCGGGCGTCGCCCAAAATGCCGGCGTGCCTTTGGGCCATATACATGGTGAGCACCACGACGAGCAGTAGGACGAAGAATACGACGCTGAGTATGCTGACCCAGCCGATATCGGTGCGCTGCAGGCCGAGAGCCTGCAACGCCTCCACATCCATGTCCGAGACGATTTCCCCCTCACGGACAACGATTTGCCCTTTCTCAAACGCAATACGCACCGGGTCAACGCCCTGACGTGCAGCGTCCTGCGCTGCCTCCGTCTTCTCTTTATCCAGGAAACTGTTCGGCACAACCAGACCGAGCACCCACTCGTTGATCGCCTGGGTCTGGTTACTGGTCAGGTTCACGTTGATATAGGTGGGCACTTGGCTACGGACAACCCAAACCTGTTCGTCCCGAATCTCCGTGCGCATGATCTGCTCGATCACGCTCGCTGTCTGGTCGGTGACCGTGCGCCATGCCGCTTCCCTCATCTGGATGATCAGCTCGATCGTTTGTGGAGAGAAATCTATTTCCTCGATGGCGGATAGATACTCTCTCTTCGTGTCCACATCCGCATACGAGTCCTGACGAACCGCGTTGATGTAGTCGGTGATCGCGCGGGCGCGGTTCACCTGTTGCTGAGCAAGCAGGCGGTCGGGGAGCGTGTAGATCGGGCCCACGGAGACGATAGCGGCTTCCCGTTCGCGGGCGGTGCGGATCTCGCTGACATAGGTGATCTTCTGAGGTGCCCGGATGTTCTGGGGACTGACGTCTCCCACCTGCAAGTGGATGCGGCTGGGGAGGAACTGGTACACCAGGACCAGGCTCAGCAGTCCGCACAGCACAGCGCTCCACAGCAGCGCGGTTAGGCCATCACGGGTCAAGAAGCGCATGAAGAGCTTCGGTCACGCCTGGGCGGAGCGGGTCAGTTGCTCGCGCACCACCCGGTTCACAACGCTTCCATCTGCCTGCCCACGAACCTGGGGCATCAGCACTTTCATGACCTTGCCGATCTCTTTCGGGCCGTGGGCGCCGACCTCTTTGATCGCCGCTCCCGCCAGCTCGGCGATCTCTTCTTCCGAAAGCTGGGGCGGCAGATAGCTCTCCAAGATCGCCTTCTCGGCCAGTTCCTCGTCTGCCCGACCGTCTCGTCCACCGCGCGCAAACTCGGTCGCGGCGTCGCGCCGTTGCTTTGCCTGGCGCTGGACGAGGGTCAGCACCCCGGCATCATCGAGCGTTTCGCCGGCCTCGATCTCTGCGTTCTTAATGGCGGCCAGCAGCAGCCGCAGCGTCGAACGGCGGCGAACATCCCCGGACCGCAGGGTGTCCTTCAAATCCTCTTGCAGTTGCTCCTTGAGGGTCATGGCTCCTCCTCTTGTTCTTTCATCGCTATGCGCGCCCTGGGTCATCCGCTGAATTCCGCAGCTTACAGCTCCCCGGTCATTCCCTGATCGACAAGCGCCATCAGTTGTGCGGGGACGATGCGGTTGTGCAGTGATCTGTCGCTGCGCGCGAACACGCGAACGTAGTTGTCGGTCAGGCCGGACCATTCGTCCGGATGTTGGCTTGGCTGCTCCCACAGGATCGGCAACGTCTGCCCCAGGAGGGAAGCGCAGAACTCCCGGCCGTTCTCCTCCCCAACAGCGCGCAAAGCGGCTGCTCGGGCTTGCTTGATCCGATGGGGAACCTGGTCCGGCATGTCCGCGGCCTCCGTGCCCGGCCGGCGCGAGAAGGGGAAAACGTGCGTGCGCGAGAAACCGATCTCCCGCATGAAGGCCACGCTCTCGGTGAAGGCCTCGTCGGTCTCGCCAGGAAACCCGGCGATCATGTCGGTGGTCACCGCCAGGTCGGGAATGACGCGGCGGGCCAGGGCCACCTTCTCCGCGAACAGTTCGGCCGTGTACGGTCGGCCCATGCGGCGCAGCACGCTATCGGACCCGCTCTGCAGCGACATGTGCAGATGGCGACACACACGAGGTGATTCCCACAAGCGCAGCCACTCGGTCCGGAAGTTCCAAGGCTCCAGGGATGAGAGTCGCAAGCGAGGCAGTTCTGTCTCCTCCAGTATGAGGCGCGCGAGCCGGTCAAGGTCGGTGCCCAGGTCGCGCCCGTACGCGCCCAGATGGACACCGGTGAGCACCACTTCCTGGCCGCCCTCGGTCACCCACCGGCGCACGTCATCCAGGATTGCGGCGGCCGGACGGCTGCGCGAGCGTCCGCGGGCGATGCGGGTCAGGCAGAAGGTACAGCGCATGTCGCAGCCGTCCTGGATCTTGACGAACGCGCGCGTCAGTCCCAGCGTTGCCGGAAAGAGGGGTCCATCTGCCTCCGTTTCGGGGCCGGGCAACAGGCCACCTTCCTGGTGAGCAGACGGCACGCCGGAAACGAACCTGACCGGGATTTGCTCCTTTTGCGCGTTGCCCACAACCCAGTCCGCACCCGAAAACTCCGCCGGGGCGACTTCGGCGTGGCAACCGGTAACCACCGTGCGGACGTGGGGCGCCGTGCGCTTCGCTCGTCGCGCTTCGTAGCGCGATTTCTGGGCCGCCACATGGGTCACCGTACAGGTATTGATCACCGCCAGGTCGGCCAGCGCCGAGTCGTTCACGATCTCGTGTCCCGCCAGCACGAACTGGCGGGCCAGCATCTCGGATTCGCTGTGGTTTAGTTTGCATCCCAAGGTAACGAAATGTATCTTCATGCGGTCATTATACACCAGGTGGTCATGCGGAGTCAAGGTGCGGTGCTGTTGCCCAACGCACCAATCGCAGAGCGTGTTTGTGCTGCAGCATGGGATGGTGGGGCAGCACCCGGATTCCCAGCGACAGCACGCCGGCGTCGTGTGCCGTCAGCTCGCCGGCGTAGCGATACGTGGTGTTCCCGCCATCTTCGACCAACGAAAGAGGCGCGGTTACTACGGTCTCGTCTTCTCGGCCCTCGCGGCGCACGGTAACTGCTTCCACCAGTACGTCGGATGGTTGGAGGCCGGGCAGGGTGAGGCGGACCGAAACCGGAAAGGATTCGCCCACCAGGATGCGGCTCGTATCAGGGAGTGTGGCCTCCAGAGTGACGTGCTCCCAAGCTGCCCGTACCCGCGTTTCCCAAACGGCCAGTTGGCGAGCCACTGCAAAGTCGTTCGCACACAGGGCGGTATGGCGAGAAGCCGCCGGTTCGTAATACTGGGTGGCGTAGTCCTTAACCATCCGCCGTGTGCTGAATTGGGGGGCAATCGTTTGCACTGAGCGACGAACGACCTGTAGCCATTGGCGTGGCACACCTTGCCCGTTCCGCTGGAAGAAGAGGGGCACGATCTCCCGCTCCAGGTGGTAGAAGAGGCTGAGGGCGTCGGCCTCGTCCTGGGCGTCCGGGCTGGCATATTGATCGTCCAGCCCGATCGGCCAGCCGTTGGTGCCGTCGTACCCTTCTGCCCACCAGCCATCGAGCACACTGACATTGATGACGCCGTTCAGGCCGGCCTTTTGGCCGCTGGTGCCGCTGGCCTCCAGTGGGCGCCGCGGTGTGTTCAACCAGACGTCCACCCCCTGCACCAGGCATCGGGCAACGTTCATTTCGTAGTCCTCCACCAGGAGGATCCGGCCGGCGAAGTCTGGGTGTTCGGACAGCTCGTAGATTTCACGGATCAGGGCTTTGCCGGGCTCATCGGCCGGGTGGGCCTTGCCGGCGAAGATGAACTGCACAGGATAGTCGGGGTCGGAAATCAGGCGCAACATTCGTTCTCGAAAGCGGAGAAGCAGTGTAGCGCGCTTGTACGTCGCGAACCGCCGGGCGAAGCCGATGGTCAGCGCCTGCGGGTTGAGCAAGCGACTCGCTTCCTGCACCCGGGCCGGCGACTCGTTCAGCCGTTTCCGGCGAGCCCGTTCTCGCTGGCGGAGGAAGTCGATCATCCGTCGTTTCAGGTGACGGCGCACTTCCCAGAGCGTCTCATCAGGGATTGCCGCGATCCCTTCCCAGAGTGCTGGGTCATCCAGCCGCTGTGCCCAATCTGCGCCCAGATGTCCGGAAAGAATCGGGTTGAATTCCGGTGCCAGCCAGGTTTCCGAATGGATGCCGTTCGTCACCGAACCGATGGGCACTTCCGATGTGGGTAGTTCCGGCCACAGGAATTGCCACAGCCGCCGCGACACGGTGCCGTGCAGCTGGCTCACGGCGTTGTGCTGCTGCGACAGGTTCAGGGCCAGCACGGTCATGCTGAAACCGGCGCCCGAAGATTGCGGCTGGTGGCCAAGCGCAAGGAATTCCTTCCGGGCCAGGGCCGTGCGCGGCCAAAAATCGGCGAAGTATTTCTCCACCAGGGTCTCATCAAACACATCATGGCCGGCCGATACGGGCGTGTGTGTGGTAAACAGCGTGCTTGCGGCGACGATCTGGCGCGCTTCGGAAAAGGAGAGGCCCTGGGACTCCACCAGTTCACGGATTCGTTCCAACACCACGAAGGCGGCATGGCCTTCGTTGAGGTGCCAGGCCTTGGGCTTGATGTCCAGAGCACGGAGGACGCGCACGCCTCCGATGCCCAGGACGACTTCCTGGGAGATACGCATCTCGTGGTCCCCTCCGTAGAGGCGCGCGGCCAGCACGCGGTCTTCGGGGGCGTTGGGGTCCACGTCTGTGTCCATCAGGTATAGCGGGATGCGACCGATTTGAATGTGCCACACTTGGGCATAGATCGTGCGGCCGGGCAGGTCCACGGCGATCACTACTTCGTTGCCATCCTTGTTGCGGGCCGGTCTTGCCGGCACTTTGGAGAAGTCGAGCTTTTCGTAGATCGCCTCCTGTTGCCCCCCCAACGTGACCTGCTGGCGGAAGTACCCCTGGGGGTAGAGGAAGCCGACGCCAACCAGAGGCAGACCGAGATCGCTGGCCGCCTTGCAGTGATCGCCGGAAAGGACCCCCAGGCCCCCAGAGTAGATCGGTAGGGCCTCGTGCAAACCGAACTCCGCCGAGAAATAGGCGATGCTGTGGTGGTTGATGTCTGGGCACGCCTCGTGGGCCCATGTCCGTGTGTCGCTCATGTAGTCGTCGAGTTGCCGGAGTACGCGGTCATAGTTGGCAAGGTACTTGGGATCGCCCTCTGCCCGATCAAGCCGCTCCTGGCCAACTTGCATCAGCAGCTTGACCGGATTCCGTCCGGTTGCTTCCCACAGTTGCGGGTCCAACCTGCGGAACAGGTCCTGGGCAGCGGGGTTCCAGCTCCACCATAAATTGTATGCGAGTTCACGCAGGCGGTGTAAACGTTCTGGGATCCGTGGGTGAACCGAGAGATGAACTAAGGTGTTCAAGGTTGAGTCTCCATGAATGGGTTTGGTGATGAGCGATCATCATTCCATTACAGCAACCATGGCCGAGGAAGGCGCGCTTGCCTGCCGCAGACGTGGACGAAAAGGCGTCGAGCAGGGAGCGTGAAACGTATTCGCAACACGCAACACGCCACTCGCGAAGCGCCACGTCTGGCGACTGACTACGCAACAACTGGCTACCAGTGGTTTATCATACCACGCTTTCCAGGGAAACGCAAAGGGGCCTTCCTTTCGGGAAAGCCCCTTCTGTCATTCGGGTGGTCGTGAGTTGCAGCCACCGGGCCAGAGCGGTTTTAGACGCTGTCCGAAAAACGTTCCTGTGCCGGTCCCCAGGTGTGGAAAGCGGTTCGAGGGCCCGCCCGTGGGCGGGCCTCAGGGTATGCTCTTCGGGGTTCGATTTTAGTACTCAGGCATTTGCGGCATCGGTGGGGCAGACTCCGGTTCCGGGATGTCGGTGATGAGCGCTTCGGTCGTCAGGATCATCGCCGCGATGGATGTCGCGTTCTCGACGGCAGAGCGTGTTACCTTGGCTGGGTCAATGATCCCTCTCGCAACCATGTCCGCGTAGTCTTCGGCCAGTACGTCAAAGCCGAGGTTCTTGTTGCTCTCGGTCTGCTGCCGGCGGCGCACTTCCTGCACGGCAACGGCGCCGTCATAGCCGGCGTTTATGGCCAGCTGGCGCAGCGGTTCTTCCAGGGCTCGACGGACGATGCGTACGCCGGTCGTCTCATCGCCGTCCAAGTCCATGCCGTCCAAAGCGGGGACGGCATTCAGCAACGCAACGCCACCGCCGGCGACGATACCTTCCTCGACGGCTGCGCGGGTGGCGCTGAGAGCGTCTTCGACCCGGTGTTTCTTTTCCTTCAGTTCCACCTCGGTGGCGGCGCCGACGCGAATGATGGCCACACCGCCGGCCAGCTTCGCCAGTCGCTCCTGGAGCTTCTCGCGGTCGTAGTCGCTGGTAGTCGTCCCGATCTGCGCCTTGATCTGCTTGATGCGGCTCTTGATGTCGTCCGTCGAGCCTTTCCCTTCGATGATTGTGGTGTCATCTTTCGTGGCCACGACTTTTGCGGCATCACCCAGATCGCTGACCGTGGCGGAGTCCAGTTTGCGGCCCATCTCCTCGGTGATCAATTGTCCACCGGTGAGGGTAGCGATATCTTCCAGCATGGCCTTGCGCCGGTCGCCGAAGCCGGGGGCCTTGATCGCCAGCGCGTTGAACGTACCGCGCAACTTGTTCAGTACCAGTGTGGCCAGAGCCTCGCCCTCAATATCCTCGGCGATGATCAGCACGTCGCGCTTGCCGGCCTGCACGAGTTTCTCCAGGACCGGAACGATGTCGGTAGCTGCCGAGATCTTCTTGTCCGTGACCAGAATGGCGGGGTCTGTCAGCACCGCTTCCATGCGGTCCGGGTCGGTGATGAAATACGGGGAGATGTAGCCACGATCAAGCTGCATACCCTCGACGTATTCCTGCTCGAACGCCAGCCCCTTCGACTCCTCGACGGTGATCACGCCGTCTTTGCCCACTTTGTCCATCACGTCGGCGATCAGTTCGCCAATGCCCATGTCGGCAGCCGAAATCGCCGCTACGTGCGCGATCTCCGCCTTCTCCGTGATGTCCGTGGCCTGGTCGCGGATTGCTTCCACGACGGCGGCACGGGCCTGCTCAATGCCCCGTTTGATCAGCATCGGGTTGGCGCCAGCGGCCACATTCTTCAGACCCTCGGTCACGATGGTCTGTGCCAGAACGGTAGCCGTAGTTGTCCCGTCACCGGCCACGTCGTTGGTCTTGGTGGCCGCTTCCTTCAGGAGTTGGGCACCCATGTTGGCGTACGGGTCTTCGAGTTCAATCTCCTTTGCCACGGTCACGCCATCGTGGGTAATGGTGGGAGCGCCCCACTTCTTGTCCAGGGCGACGTTACGGCCCTTCGGGCCGAGGGTAGTTTTTACTGCCTCTGCCAGGGTGTCAACACCGATCTTCAGTTGCCGGCGTGCTTCTTCAGAGAAAATCAACTGTTTAGCCATGAGAAACGATCCTCCTTAGTTACGCGATTTATTCTTCTACGACTGCCAGGATATCGGACTGGCGCAGGATGAGCACTTTGTCATCCCGGTCCAGCTTGAACTCTGTCCCCGCATACTTGGCAAAAATGACCACGTCATCAGCGTTCACGTCCATAGGACTTCGAGTGCCGTCGTCGTTCAGTTTGCCCGGGCCTACAGACAGCACGTTTCCCTTCTGGGGCTTCTCCTTGGCCGTCTCCGGCAGAACGATTCCGCTGGCTGTCACTTCTTCCTGCTCAAGCAACTCGACGATCACGCGGTCTCCCAATGGTCGCAACTTGATGGACATTGTACATACCTCCTATACTACGTTTACTGTGAACGGTGAAGAAAAAAACACCTGACCTCATTCCATGAACGGCAGGAACCGCATCACGTATTTCGTGCCGTGCTATTCTCTTGGGCCGTATGCCGAACAGGCTCGTTCACAACCTGCGTCGCCTCACACAGCAAACCCTTTTTCCAGGAAAATGGCACTCTAAGGTCGAGAGTGCCAATATTATACCGCAAAAGCGGATTCTGTGCAAATCCACGCCCTCCGCGCTGCTTCACAAAAAAACCCTTCTGTGGTACAATCCCTTGTCGTTGGCAACGCGCATGGATAGCGATCAAAGTCCCGCTTAGCCTGGAGAGCGTGTAGGCTGTTTCTTTCTCATGAATCTTGACCCGTTCAGCCGTTCCGTTTTGCAGCACGACCTGGTAGGACCGGCGAGGAACGTGCCGGCTCGGACCTATCGGATCACGGACGATGCCATGACACCGGAGCAGGGGCTCCAGGAGGGGGGGGTGAACGGCGCTTCCCGCAGACTGCCACCTGGGGTATACACCACGTTTCGGACCTACGGCGGAAACCGTGTGCTCTGCCTGGGCGTCCACCTCGACCGGTTGGAAACATCAGCCCGCTTGCTGGGCCACAATGTTTCCCTCGACCGGAGCGCTCTGCGCCGCGCCCTGGCTGATGTCGTTTCCCTCGGTGGCTTCCCCGAATCTCGACTGCGCGTTACGCTGGCTTTGCCGGCGGGAGCAATCTTTGCCACGATCGCTCCTTTCGTACCGTTTGCCGAATCCATGTACCGGACCGGCGTTCACGCAGTCACACGCACGATGCAGCGAGATCGGCCAAAGGCCAAGAGCACAGCCTTCATCGCCCCCTCACGCCACTTAAAGCAGACATTGCCGCCGACGGTGTTCGAGGTCCTCATGTGCTTGCCGAACGGAGAGATCCTGGAGGGGATGACTAGCAGTTTCTTCGCCGTGCAGGACAGGGTGCTGCACACCGCCGGCCAGGGCGTCCTGGAAGGCATTACCCGACGCATCGTCTTGGATATCGCACCGCGGATTTTGCCCGTGCAGCTCGTTCCCTGTCGGCGTGCCGACCTGGGCGCAATCGCCGAAGCCTTTATTACGAGTTCATCACGCGAAGTGGTGCCTGTTGTCGAGATCGACGGGCGACTCGTCGGCTCCGGAACCCCGGGGCCGGTCACGCGACGACTGCTGCATCGTTACCGCGCGTTCGTTCGGCGCGTGGCGGAACCACTGACCCATGCCTGACCAATCAAGACCGTCCCGCTTCTATCCCTTTGCCAACTGGGCGTTACGTATGATCTTCCCGTTCTTCCTGCGCGTCCGCGTGACCGGGCTTGAGCACGTGCCCCCCGATGATTCCCTAATCGTGGCCTTCAACCATACTATCTTCTTGGACCCGCCGCTGCTTGGAGCCTACGTTCCTCGCCGCATGGTGCCGATTGCCAAAATCGAAGCGTTGTCTATTCCTGTGCTGGGCTGGCTGATCCGTTGGTACGGCGTGATACCGATCCATCGCGGGGCCGTCGACCGGCGCGCGTTACAAACGGCGCTGGCCGTGCTTCGGGCCGGCGATGGATTGATCCTGGCACCCGAAGGGACGCGCAGCCCCACGAACACGCTCCTTCGCCCTCGCGGCGGCCTGGCCTTCATCGCCACGCGCAGTGACAGCCCGATCCTGCCGGTCGGCATCGTCGGCGCCGGCCGGTTCTGGCGCAACCTGACCCGCTTGCGCCGCACGGAGGTGGAGCTGCGCATCGGCCCACCGTTCCGCTTCATCTCCGACCAGCGCCGGCCGGACCGGGAGACGATGGACCGGATGGTGGAGGAAGCGATGTATCGCCTGGCCGCGCTCCTGCCCGCGGCCCAACGCGGTCCGTACAGCGACCTGGGCCAGGCGACAGAGCAATTCATCGAGGTGCTGGCGGGCGGTTCTGAGTGAATCTCTTCTTCGCTATTGGATGACCAGGCCTCCCAGACGCAGCGCGTACGATTCGCCTGCAGCGGAACCGGCACCGGCCAGCCGCAGCGTGTAGCGGCCGGCGGGCAGGCCATCCGGCAGGAACAGCGTGTGCGGATCGCGCACGATCTCCTCTGCTGCCCACTCGACCGGCGGATAGCGTCCACCGACCGGCTCGATGACCCACGAGGCCGCCTGCTCGCCGGCGATCAGGTCCACTTGCAACGAAAGGGTTTCACCGGCAAGCGTCTCCCCACGCTGCCAAAAGATGACCAGCATCAAGGGCTCTCCCGCGTGGACCGGGCCATCGAGCGGTGAACCTGAGCCCAGTCGCGTCAAATCCCAGCCGCGCAGGCGGAGGCCGGCGACCATCGCGTCAGCGCGATGTTGCACCGGCAGCGCCGAAAGCGGCGGCCAGGCAGGAGGCCGGGTGACGCGCACGTCTCCCAACAGCACGCGATCCCCCGCCGCCGTGGCGAGACGCGCACCCGTTTCTGCGTCGTAGAGTCCGACTTCCAGCCGGTACGTTCCCGGCGGCGTGCCCCAGAACACCGGCAGGCCGTAATGATCGACGATCTCCTCCCCGGCCCGCCAGCCGGTTGTCGGGCGCAGGCCGGCCAACGGCTCCGCATCTCGCTGGCCGACGATGTGATCCTCTGGATCGAGCAGGTGGGTGAACGCCTTGTACCGGCGGTCGAGATTGGCCAGGCTTTCCCACTGGAGGCTCAGTTGCAGCACATCTCCGGCGGCTACCGCGGAGGGTTGCAAGGCATAGCTGCGCAGTCGGACGTGATCCTCGAAATCGACCCCGACCGGCTGCATTTCCCCTGACGTCGACTTAGGGATGGCGTACATCGCCAGCCGGACGTTGCCGTACCACACCTCGCTGGCCGGGTATGTGTTCTCCGCGAGCCAGCCACTGACGATGCCGTCGGGATCGCTCTGCTCCGTGGCCCAAAGGACGGCATAGATGTGCCGGTGCTTCGCGGCCAGCTCGTTGAGTGCGGCCTCCGTTTCGCCCCGGTCGGGTGGGCGGCGTTGCGGGATCGCGTACTCGGGCACCAGGCCGCGGGCGTAGTAGTCCACGATCTCCACCTGGCCGGGCGCGTTGATCAGCAAGGCGTCGTCCGAGCCGGCGACGGCCTCGACGTAGCGCACCAGCGCCCGATAGTCGTCGCGGGCGTACTGGGAATCGAAGAAGTAGTTGCGGAGCGAAAAGGTGCTGGCGATCAAGATGAATCCCAGGGTGAGCGCAGTCCACAGGTTGTGGAGCGGCCGCCCAGTGTCGCCTCGCGCGCGCTCCCGCCAAGCCAAAACCCCGGCGGCCAGCAGCAGGTGGTAGGGCGGGGTGGCCAGGAGCAGGAACTTGGGGTTGTAGGCCGGGCGACGTAGCGACGCCACGTACGTCAACAGTATGGGCACGGCCAGGTAGAGCGCCACCACCGTCCCCCGGTGCGGCAACTCCCGGAGTCTCCGGCGCGGCCATGCGGCGATGGCGACCAGCCCGAGGGCAGCCAGCAACCCAAAGCCGATCAACGCGGGATGGAAGCTGCGCGGTACGGACAGGCCAAGACTGAACACACGCCACACGTCGCCCAGGAGGAAGGCCAGGCCGAATCGCGGGCTGATGTCCGGCCAGGCTTGCAACGAATCTCGCGCGTACCACAGCCAGGGGAGAAAGGCGACGGCGATGAGGGCCTGTCCACCAAGCCATTCCCCCCACGCCCGGCGCTTCCGCGATGGCCTGCCGTGCGCCAGTGCGAGAAGCCACACCCCGTTCTGGGCAATGAGCAGCGTCGCGGCGGAATAATGGGTGTACAGCATGGCGATCGTCGTCAGCAGGTAGGCGGCGTACCAGGCCGTGGGCGAACGACTGTTTTGCTTGCCAAGGACTTCGATCAGGGCGATGAAGGAGATGGCCCCCAGCAGCGTCGTCAGGATGTACATCCGCGTCTCCTGGCTGTAGTAGATCTGGAAGGGGGAAAAGGCGGCGATGAGGGCGGCTACCAGGCCCAGACGACGGTCAAAGAGTTGGGTGCCCAGCCGGTAGGTGGCCAGCACCAAGAGCGTGCCGAGGAGTGCCGAGAAGCTGCGCACGGCCACTTCGCTCGTGCCCAGGATGCGTACCCAGAAATGGAGCAGGAGGTAATAGAGAGGCGGGTGAATATCGCGGGCCGCATCGCGGGCGATTTGCGGGAGAGAGCGGAGCGCCAACGCCACGCTCGTTCCTTCGTCAGCCCAGAGACTCTGCCCATCCAGCCGGTAGAAGCGGAGGGCCAGGGCCAAAGCCAGGAGGGCAAGCAATGCCCACAGTCCTAAGAACGAAGTGCGTGAAACGTGGAACGGGGAACGTGTCGTGTGTTGCGTGTTGCGTGTTCCGCGTTCACCGTTCATAGTTTGCCCGCTCTCTGCCCCACGGCATCAGCCCATTCGGCCAGTGATGTAGTCCTCCGTGCGCTTCTTCTGCGGGTTCGTGAACAGCTTGGATGTGGCGCCATACTCCACCAATTCACCCAGCCAGAAGAATCCGGCCCAATCCGAGGCTCGCGCGGCCTGCTGCATGTTGTGGGTAACGATGACGATGGAGTAGTCTTGGGAAAGCTGCCGCATCAATTCCTCGATCTTCAGCGTAGCGACGGGATCAAGGGCAGAGCAGGGCTCATCCATCAGAATGACTTCCGGCTTGACGGCCAGCACACGAGCGATGCACAACCGCTGTTGTTGGCCGCCGGCCAGGTCCAGAGCAGAGACGCGAAGACCGTCTTTCACCTCGTCCCAGAGGGCAGCCGAGCGCAGGCTGCGCTCAACGACTTCTTTCAGCGCGCCACGCTTGCGATGTAGCCCAAGCACACGCGGCCCAAAGGCGACGTTGTCGTACACCGATTGCGGGAAAGGGTTGGGTCGCTGGAAGACCAGACCTACGCGCCGACGCAACTCCACCACATCCACCTCCGGCGCGTAGATGTCCTGATCGTCGAGGAGAACCTGTCCGCTGACCCTCGTTCCGGCGATAGTGTCATTCATTCGGTTCAGCGTACGCAGGAAAGTGGATTTTCCACAGCCGGACGGGCCAATCAAAGCTGTAATCTGGCACTTTTTTACGTCGAGGTTGATCCCCTTCAGCGCCTGGAACGAGCCGTAATAAAAGTCCAGGTTGTGGATTTCCATTTTGTTCTGCATGGACAGCGTGTTTCCTTTCTGTCAGAAGTCTGATCTTTGTAGTTGTTTTGGAGTTACTGCTCAGCCACAAGGTGCGACGCACTTTTTCAGGATGCCGCTTTCTCGCGCTGCTTTGCCGGTTTGATGAGCAGTTGCCGCCCCATATCCGGCCTCAAGTGCGTCGCACGTAATCACGTTTGGGAAATGGTGTTCTCAATGCGTACTGCGTAATCCGTGATGCGTAAACAAGCCACTCTCCGTCACAGTCCTTACGCGGTACGGATTACGTTCCATTAGCTCCCCGCTCCACGCTCTACGCTCCCCGCTCCCCGCTCTACGCTCCACGTTCTCCCTCTCCC
>CAZDTE010000053.1:0-20783 GCA_964508275.1 uncultured Ardenticatenales bacterium | reverse complement strand
CGGTGAGCGAGGATGGCGACGCCCAACCCAAAACGCAAAACTTTGACGGCCACCCTGCCGTACCGTTGAACGATTGAACACAGGGCCACGTGTCAAAAGTTAAGGCTTTTCCAGAGAAATAAACCTTCCAGACCGACATTTGACAACTGGTCGCAACTGAGTATAATTGTTGTTGCATACTATTGCAAGAGCAAGGGAGGGAAAGTTGGCAGAGGACCAAGAATTGCTACGAGAGTTGCGCGCCGCCGGCTACCGGCGTACACCCCAGCGAGAAATGATCCTGGACGCTATCCACAAGGCGGGCGGGCACT
Source organism: uncultured Ardenticatenales bacterium (assembly GCA_964508275.1). Lineage (GTDB taxonomy): Bacteria > Chloroflexota > Anaerolineae > Ardenticatenales > JAADHH01 > CAZDTE01. The sequence goes on along the minus strand of CAZDTE010000053.1, from coordinate 20,472 downwards.
TCAACGCCGAACTGGTGTACAACGCCGTCCGCGCCCAAAGCCCCTACGTGAACCGCTCCACAGTCTATCGTACGCTGGATCTGTTCAAGGAGATCGGCCTGGTGGTCGAACTCCAAGCTGGCAATGGCCAAACCGAGTACGAGTTGGCGAGCGTCGGCGATCATCACCATCTCGTTTGCCGATCGTGCGGGAAGACCATCGAACTGGCTGATCATTACATAGTTTCGTTCACGGAGGACTTGCGGAAGGACTATGACTTTGATGCGGAGATTCAACACCTAGCGATCTCTGGGTGGTGCGCAGACTGCCGATCGGGTGGTTGATGGCCCGAGACTGCTGGCTTGTGGCCGCAGCACACAACCCGGATCGCGCTGAGATTCTTAACCGCGCACCTTCAACGGCCAAGGATGGAAACGGAGAGATGATATGCACTACCTGAGCCCATATCTGGTTGACACAGTAATCCGAAGCACACCCCTACACATTCCCGACGGCTACCTGAGCCCCCTCACGGCACTGGTTTTCTATTTGCTGGTGATCCCGTTCTGGTACATCGCCGGCCGCCGCGCCCAACGTCGCCTGACTGGCCGGATGGTGCCGCTCGTTGCGCTGCTGGCCGCCTTCTCGTTCGTCATCATGATGTTCAACGTGCCGCTGCCCGGCGGCACGACCGGTCATGCCGTGGGCGCTTCCCTGGCCGCCATCGTGGTGGGGCCGTGGATCGCCAGCATGGCGGTCTCCATCGCCCTGCTCATCCAGGCGCTCTTTTTTGGCGACGGCGGGATCCTCGCGTTTGGGGCAAACAGCTTCAACTTGGCCGTCGTCATCCCGTTCGTTTCGTACGCCATCTACCGCGCAATCTCCGGCGAAAGTCCGATCACCGATCGCCGGCGCGTTGTGGCCGCGTTCCTCGGTGGCTACATCGGCCTCAGCGTGGCGGCGTTCCTGGCAGGGATCGAGTTTGGCTTGCAACCGCTGCTCTTCCATGCCGCGGATGGCACGCCGCTCTACGCTCCCTTCCCGCTTAGCGTTTCTGTGCCCGCCGTGCTCATCCCACACCTGGCTGTGGCCTCTGTTGTCGAGGGCCTGGCCACCGCGTTGATTGTCCGGTACTTGCAACAGGCGAATCCGGGCCTGTTGGCCTTTACCGAGCCGGTGGTCGCTGGCGTCTCCACGGCTCGACGCCGGGCCACGCGGGCCCTTTGGGTGGGGCTGGGGCTACTGGCCGTGCTCTCGCCGGTCGGCCTTCTGGCTACCGGAACCGCTTGGGGAGAGTGGAGCGCTTCCGAGTTGGCCGCGAAGCAGGGTTTCGTGCCGCAGGGCATCGCGGCCGGCGGAAGGCTGTGGTCCGCGCCGCTGTCGGGCTACACGTTGACAATGGCAGATGATCGCCTGGCCTACATCGCTTCGGCCTTCATCGGAGTTGCCGTGGCCTTCGCCGCCATCTGGCTGGTCTGGCGACTCCTGTTTGACCGCCGGCCCGGCATCGAAGGGTTGAAGTAGCCTTCAGCCGATCGTGGAGGGCAAATGTGGGCGATCGCAGAGCCTGGAACCTGGATCTGACGTAGGATGAGTACAGACATCATCGAGCGAACCTTGTCCGACATCGGTGCGTCGCTGGAGCGATCGCTTTTCGCGGAAGAGATCGCACGGCGGGACGGCCTGTTGCAGTCATTGGACCCCCGAGGCAAGATCGTGAGCTTCCTCGCCCTGCTCATGGCGGTGAGCATGTCGAGGAGCCTGCCGGTGATCGTGGCCTTGTATGGCCTGGCGCTGACTCTGGCCTGGGTTTCCCGTGTCCCGATGGCTTTCTTCGTCAAGCGCGTTTGGCTGTTCATGCCCTTTTTCACCGGCGTCATCGTCATCCCGGCCCTATTCATGACGCCGGGCGAGGCGCTGTTCACGTTCCCGCCCCCGATCCCGTTGGCGATCACCCGCGCGGGCGTCGTGGCCAGTGCGTTCCTCATCGCGCGGGTCGGCGTATCGGTTTCGCTGGCTGTGCTCCTCGTCCTCACAACACCGTGGAATCATTTACTGAAGGCCCTGACCGTTCTTCGTGTGCCGCACGTGTTTGTGCTGATCCTGGGCATGACCTTCCGGTACGTCTACTTGCTGCTCCACACGGCCAACGACATGTTCCTTGCCCGGAAGAGTCGGGTTGTCGGCAGGATGAATTCCGCGGACCACCGCCGTTGGATCGCGGCCAGCGCGGGTGTGCTCTTGGGCAAGTCGTTTCACCTGAGCAATGATGTCTATCTGGCCATGACCGCCCGAGGCTTCACCGGCCAGGTTCGCATCGCGGAGAAGCTGCAAATGCGGCAACGGGATTGGTTGTGGGGCGTGGGGCTGGTCGGTGCGGCCGTACTGGCTGGATTTCTCGGCGGCCACTGAGGCAGAATTGCATGGAATCGCACGCGCGTGCCGTCACCCGATCACCGGTTGTTGATGATGGGTTGCTACTGGGCGAGCCCACGTTCGTCCTGGACAACGTGGAATATGCTTACGACGGCGATCTCTCTGCTCTCGCCGGGGTTGACCTGACCATCCCGGCGGGCGAGGTCCTGACGATTCTGGGAGCCAACGGCAGCGGCAAGAGCACGCTCCTCAAACTCCTGGACGGCCTCTTCTTCCCCACCCACGGAGAGATTCGAGTCTTCGGCAAGCTGCTCTCGGAGGAAACCCTGCATGACGAGCAATTCTTATTCTCGTTTCGTCGCCAGGTGGGGCTTGTGTTTCAGGACCCGGATGTCCAGCTTTTTTCTCCTACCGTGTGGGACGAAGTCGCCTTTGGCCCCCTCCAGATGGGCCTCTCCGAGCAGGAGGTGAGCGAGAGGGTTGACGAAGCTTTGTCCCTCCTGCGCATCGAAAACTTGCGTGACCGCACCCCCCACCGGTTGAGTGGCGGGGAAAAGAAGCGGGTGGCCATCGCCTCGGTGCTGTGCTTGTGGCCTGACATTTGGCTGCTGGACGAGCCGACCGCCGGCCTGGACCCGCGCAGCCAGAGCTGGCTGATCGATTTCATCCTGGACCAGCGAGGGCAAGGGAAAACTGTGGTTATCGCTACACACGATCTGGACATCGTCGAAACGGTTGCCGATCGCGTCTGCGTGCTAGGCGAGGACCATCGCGTCGCCCGCGTTGGATCGCCGGCAGAGATATTGATGGACCGGGACTTCCTGCTGGACTGCAATCTGATCCACGAGCACCAGCATCTGCACCGCGACGAAATACACCGCCATCCGCACACGCACTTTGCCACCCATGCTCATGACCATGGTGATGTTGGGGGATAGTACTTGCGAGGCGAATCGAACAGGGCTCGGTCGGGAGGCCACTTGCCTGCGGCAGGCGTGGATGAAAATAGGGTCGCAGTTCCCCCCCCCCTCAATCCCGCCCGCTGGGGGGGAAGCGGCTGGCCGCCGCAGGCCGGCGTTCAATCCCCCCAGTGGAGGGAGAGGTCAGCTATTATCAAAGCAGCGTACGCGGGTAGTCCCCCTGTAGAGTGTTGTTAACCTCGAATGGGGAAAGATGGCGTGGAAAACCCAGGTTCTTCGCCAGACAAGGCGGTTTTAGTGATTGAAATTCATTCGCAGCCATACATTTGACATCAACAACACCCAAGAGGGGGACTACCCGTACGCGCACCCAGAGAAAAAGGAGGAGAAGCATGTCAGTCTATCAAGTTCGCGGGTTTCGGGCTGAGGCTTTCTACGTCAGTGACGGGGACACGCCGGAAGTCACCTTCAACGTGGAGACCGCAATCCGCATGTTGGCTATTGACACTCCGGAAAAGGGATTCTACGACACACGGAACCTGCTGCACGTCCCGCGCAACCGGAGCCGATATCATGAGTCGGAGCAGTTCTCCCCTATCCTGGCGCAATTGGAATTGGACGCCGCTGTGGTTGGGACACGCAATGCGGAATACGACAAACGCCATTTCACAGGAAAACTGACGCCCGAATGCGCAGAATACCTCAGCCAGAAGCTGAGCGCCGGTGACGCCGCCGCCAACCAGATGGAACACGCGCTGGCCGCCACAGACCACCTGCGCACGATCATGGACCGGGACATCTTCCTGACCTACGGTGAGCAAACCTTCGATCGCTACAATCGCCTGCTGGCCTTCATAGGCCGGTATGCCAAATCGAAGCGAGACCGCGGGCCGACCTACAACCTTCAACAACTTCAGGCCGGTATGGCCATCAACTACTTCATCTACCCCAACCTGGTCGATCTGAATCAGACGGCTCGATCACGGGATATCAAGAACAAGCATGTCTCGCTGGCCCGCGAGGCCGTTATCACCGCTCGTGACGCGCGCCAGGGTATTTGGGATGAGGCGAACCCGCTAATCCTGTGGCCCTTCGAGTTTCGGGTGCTCATCCGGCGGGAGCTACCCAACCGGTACTGTGCCGATTTGGAGACGCTGGCCCTATACCGACCGCAGGAGTATTTCAAGGTTCCGGCCGAGAACCGACTGTTCTTCTCCGAGGAGTTCGTGCCGGCCGCTCTCTACGTGCGTGGATACCACAAGACTTGGGAAGGCGAGCCGTTTTGACGGCGGACCGCTGGGCTGCTCCGCGCAGTCACCAGTAGCTTGGCCGGGGAATCAGGGCACAAGACCCAGCCGGCGGTCGTAGGCCGGGGTATAGCGCAAAAGAGTGGACCAACGTATGGTGACCGGAGTAGTGGGGGCGAGGCACTCCCCTCCAGGTGGGGTCTTCTTCCCTGTGGGGGGCAGAGCCAAGGGGTTTGCTCCTCTCAGTGGTCTGCAGGAATGCCTCGCCCCTACAACCGCGCAGGACAGCGCCGACATCTTCCCACAGTTCTACGTTATACCCACCGCGCCCTTTCGGCCTTTACAAAAGTATGGCGCCATGTTACAATATGGGCCACAACGAAGAGGTTCCTTGGTCGAGGAAAGGATCGCTTGACCCCGATATGCCTGCTCAGCGCCTTGTGCTCACCCATGAACACGCCGATTTCGACGCCATCGCCTCACTTGTTGCGGCAGCCAGACTGTACCCATCGTACGTCCCTGTCCTTCCCAAGCAGATCAACCGCAATGTGCAGGCCTTCATCACCCTCTACCGCGATCAACTTCCGCTCGTGCCCTGGGAGCAGCACACCCGGCAACGAATCGAGCGGGTCCTGTTAGTAGACACACAAACCCTGCCCTCCATCCGCGGGCTGAGAGAGGACACCGACGTTGAAGTCATCGATCATCACGCCCCCAGCGATGACCTGCCACCGCTGTGGCATTTCCGGGGGCGGCCCACCGGGGCCTGCACAACGCTATTGACCGAAGCGTTGCGCGACGAGCAGGTTCCGCTAACGCCGGTTGAGGCCACGTTTCTCCTCCTCGGCATCTATGAGGACACCGGCGCTCTGACCTACACCGCCACGACATCCGATGACTTGCGTGCCGCGGCCTGGTTGATGGAGCAGGGTGCCAGAATCAACCTGCTCCACGAGTACCTGCACCATTCGCTCTCCGCCGAACAGCAAGACCTACTCAGGCTGGTGGTGGAGAACGTGCAGTTTCACAATCTGAATGGCCATACGGTCGCCCTCGCTCTGGTACAGGCCGGCAGTTACGTCGGGGAGATCTCCACCCTGGCCCACTGGATGCGAGACCTTTATGAGCCGGCCGCCCTGTTCCTCGCCGTACAGATGAACTCACACATCCAGATCGTCGCCCGCAGCACCACGCCGGCGATTGACGTGGGCCATGTCACACGCCACTTGGGCGGCGGCGGACACCCACGCGCCGCCGCCGCCTTCCGTGACGACCAGTCGCTCGAGACGCTGCAAGAGCAAATCCTGGCCATCCTCGCCACTCACGTCCGGCCAGCCGCCACAGTTGCCCAAATCATGTCGCGCGTCCGGGTGCGCACGTTGTCGCCCGAAGGCACGATCCGCGATGCAGATGAACTGATGCGCCGGTGGGGGCATGAGGGGTTCCCGGTTGTGGAACAAGGCCAAGTCGTCGGTGTGCTCCGGCGGCAGGACGTAGACAAGGCGTTGCACCACGGGCTGGGCGACTCCGCTGCCCACAAGTTCATGCGCAAGGGCCCCATCACCGTAGCGCCCCACGACTCGGTGGAGCGACTGCAGGACGTGATGACAGCCTATCGCATCGGTCAGGTACCGGTCGTCGAGGAAGGCCGCGTCATCGGCATCGCCACGCGCACCGACCTGCTCAAGCTATGGACCGCTCAGCCGCTCGCGCCGCGCGCCGAGCAGATCGCCGATCTTCTCCAGGAGGTGCTCTCCCCCGCTCTGCTGGAGCTGGTTCGGGAAATCGGCAACCGGGCATCGGAGCGCGGCTTCTCGCTCTACTTCGTCGGCGGATTCGTCCGCGACCTGCTGTTCTCCCAGAACCAGCCGACCGCTGCCGTCACGCCGGCGGGTCCGGAGCGTATCGGGGCCCGCGTTTTGACCGGCGGCATCGACCTGGTCGTCGAAGGGGACGCTATCGGCCTGGCCCGACGCTTGGCGGGGCTGTACGGAGGGCGGGTGCGCAGCCACGCTCGTTTCGGCACCGCGAAGTGGTTGCTCGCAGGATCGCGCTACGCGAACGTGATCCCGTACATTGACCTCGTCACAGCCCGCACCGAGTTCTACGAAAGCCCCAGCGCGCTACCCAATGTGGAACGCAGCTCGATTCGCCAGGACCTGCACCGCCGCGACTTTACCATCAACACGTTGGCCATCTGCCTCGACGAAGGCCGCTACGGCCATCTGCTCGATTTCTACGGTGGCGAACAGGACCTGAAAAAGGGGCTGATCCGCGTCCTGCACAACCTCAGCTTTGTCGAAGACCCGACCCGCATTCTGCGTGCCATCCGCATGGAACAGAGGCTGGGCTTCGCCATCGAAGATCGCACGGAGGAGCTGCTGTGCGACTCTCTCGGCCTCCTTTCGCGGGTGAGTGGCAGTCGACTCTGGCACGAGTTGGACGCGATCTTCAGGGAGGAACATCCGGCACGCTGCCTGGCCCGTATGCAATCGCTCGGCGTGCTCGCCCAGATCCATCCCGACCTGCGCACCGATGACTGGGTGACCGACCGGTTTGCTGCTTTGCCGCAGAATCTGGCTGCCTGGCAGCACCTTGCTGACGATCACCTGGCTCAGGCGGAAGACCAAAGGGACCTGTCACCGGCGCCCATCCACTACCTGGCCCTCCTGACGTTTCGGCTTGACGCCCAGCGAGTTCACGAAGTCACCGGTCGCCTGGCGATTCCGCGCAAGGAAGCCACGTTCCTGCACCAGGTACAAGAACTGCGCGAGTTGGGTCCGGCGTTATGCACCGCCGACCTGCCGCCAAGCCAAATCTATCGCCTGCTGACCCGTTTTGGTGTGGATGCTTTGATGATCATGTGGATGGCAACCGCTGATCCCGTCGTGCGCCAGCGACTGGAACAATACCAGAGCCGCCTACGCCGGGTGTCGCCGGCCATCGATGGTCACGCGCTAAAAACGCTGGGCGTTCCGCCGGGTCCCATCTACCGCGAAATCCTGCACCGGGTTCGCGATGCCCTGCTCGATGGGCAGGTGGTCACCCCGGAGGAAGAAGAGAGCTTCGTGAAGGAATTGCTGCGAGAGACCAGAACATGAACGATCTGCTTGACGAAAAATGGAAACGGGTGCTGGTCGTCATGGCCCACCCTGATGATCCGGAGTTTTTCTGCGGGGGCACAGTGGCGCTGCTTGTGAAACACGGCCTTGATGTCAGCTATCTGCTGTTGACCGGAGGCGACAAGGGATCGGACGACCGTCACCTTAGCGAGGAAGCGCTGGTCGGATTGCGGCGGCGCGAGCAGCGGGCAGCCGCCGACAAGCTGGGCGTAGGTGCGATCCGGTTCCTGGACCACTGCGACGGCGAGTTGGAGAACAGGCCAGACATTCGGCGAGAGGTGGTGCGCGTGATCCGCGAGTGGCGCCCCGATCTGGTGATCACCAATGATCCGGCGATGGTGTTCTTTGCCCCGTCGGGCTACGTGAACCACGCCGATCACCGCACCGCCGGCTTCATCGCTATCGACTCCGTCTTTCCAGCGGCCAGGAACGCCAGGTTCTTCCCGGAGCTGCTGGACGAAGGATTGGAGCCACACAATGTCCGCCAGATCTGGCTGGCACGCAGCAATCAGGCCGACCTGGAAGTGGACATCAGCCAGGCTTACGAACTCCGCTTACAGGCTCTCCTCGAGCACGCCAGCCAGGTCGGCGATCCGGAGGAATTCCTGGCCCGTATGCGCAAGGGGCGCGAAGAGGCCGGGGAGCCGCCGCTGGAGACGTTCAGGCGGCTGGTGATGCGCTGATGTGACGTCGACGCAGCCACTCGAGCAGCCGGGGCCGTAGTCGCTGGTAGGCCCAGTAAAGCGGACGAGAAACCACGAAGTCCCACGCCCCGATCTGGGGGGTGTACTGCGCGCCCAACCCTTCCTTGAAGCGCCACACGCCCCACATCGGGTCTTCCGCCGAGAGCACGTCCGGGGCCCCCCACAGATCATAGACCGTACACCCTGCGCCTTTCGCCCAGCGGATCGCTTCCCACTGCAAGAGGTGGTTGGGCATGTGCCGGCGTCCGGCCACGCCGGATGCGCCATACATGTACCATGCCCGCTCTCCAAAGCGGAAGCAGATCAGGCCGGCGAGCGCCCGGCCCTCATGGAAGGCCAGCAGGAAGCAGGCCAACCCGGCCCGCAAGAAGGACGACCAGACATCCCGGTAGTAGGCAAATGGGCGGATCAGGAACCGGTCTCGTTCGGCCGTCTCCGCGTACAGGGCGTAGAATGTTTCCAGGTCATCGGCGCTGCCTGCACGCACGATCACACCACGCCGGCGGGCCAGGCGCGCGTTGTAGCGCGTCTTTGATTTCATCCCGCCCAACACGTCCTCCTCCGGGAGGCTGATGTCCAGCAGGGCGGTGTTGCGGAACTGGATCTGCTCGGCAGAAGGAATCCAGCCCCGGCGGGTGAGCACGGCCAGGGCATCGACGTGCCCACCGGGCACGTCGGGGTCGATCTTGATGAAGACACAGCGCTGCCGGCGCGCGGTTTGTTCCAGCGCGGCCAGCGTCGCATCGAGCAGGCTGGCGTCATCGTGATCGACAACCGGTCCCTTCGGCACGTAGGCGATGGCCCACGGCAAGCGCGAGAGCGGACGCCGGAGGATTTGCGCACCGGCGCACGGGGAACGATCGCCGTGCCGCAACACGTAACGGGACGCCGACCACCCCCAGCAGCTCTTGAATTCGCCCCACCCGGCGCTCTGCAGCACATGCGGGTTGGGAAGAGACAGGAGATTCCGGTCCCACGTCTCCGGGTCGTGGATTGCTGTCCACCGGGTGTCTGTCATGCGGCCATTCCCTCAGTGGCTCTGCGCCGACACCTGGCCGATGACGATCTCGCGGCCCAGCCGCTCCATCGTCGCCAGGTGATAGAGGCCGGCGCGCAACTCGTACGGGCCGGTCGGCAGTTTCGCTGGCAGCGCCAGCACGTGATCGTCCCACAGATATTCCCGCGGCTGCCACAACGTCGTCGGGTAGAAGACGCCGCCCGGTTGATGATCGCTTTGTGCAATCGTCTGCCCGTCACCGGCTAGCAGGTGGACGTAGCTGGCGTAATCGACCGCCAGCGAGGCCTGCGGTTCCCAGACCAGCGTCATGGTGAGCGTCGCCCCGGCCCGCAAATCGTGGGGGCGCACGGCATAGCCGCGCAGGGTCATGGCCTCGTTAAGCGAAAGGTCAAGCAGCAGTAGCCTACCGTCGTCAGTTCGCGGCCCCAGCACCTCCACCAGGCGCTCGCCCGCCGGCATCAGGCGGTACTTGATCTCCAGGCCCGGCATCGGTTTGATCAGGAGCAGCGGGCGACCCGCGTCTAGCAGACTGTCTAGCAGGCGCACGACGTTGGCGTACTGGGGATCAGGCGTGATCAGCGGGAAGAGGCCCAGGATGTCTGGTCGCCGGCCTTCTACGTTCTGCAAGTACCACAACGGCACCATCTCGTTCCGATCGTTGCTGACCAGGATGGCGTTGTCCGCAACCGGTTGTGCGAGGATCGCTTCCCAGCGCTCGCGGGCCCGGCGGTCGCCGCTCTGATCGCGTTGTGGGAAGCCGGTCCACAGGAGATAGACCGGCAAAAGGGCCAGCACGATCACCAGCCCGATGACCACGCGGGATCGGAGGCTGACTGCCAGGGCATTGAGGCCAACCGCCATCCAGATCGTCCACACGAGGTAGGCCGGCACGAACAGATCGGAGATGTCACCGATGAAGTAGATCAGGCCGAAGCCGACGACGGCCAGGAAGCCGAGGCCGGTCAGCGCAAGCAGCGCCCAATCCCGACGCCCGACCAATACAGCGATCCCGAGCAGCCCCACGGCGATGCCGAGCGGCGTGAACTGGTCGTTCAGGAAGCGGAAGGCGAGCGAGACGCGCCCCAACCCTTGCGCCGCTGTCCCCAGTGAGCCGCGAAACACGCTGCCGCTGATCATCGCCAGGAAGTCGGGCAGCGTGTTGGCGTACAGCGTCAGGTCGCGGCCGGGGGCCAGGGTCAGGTGCAGATACGGCGTCTGCGCGGCGCGAAGCGGGATGTAGAGATACAGCAATTGGGGAAGCGCAGCCAGGGTGATCAGCCCGGTAAACCGTCGCCGAGTCAACGGTGGTCGAGTGCCGGTCAGCAAGAAGTAGGCCAACATCGCCGGCAGGAACAGGGCCATCGTGCGATGATGTGTCAGGCTTAATCCGAAGACCAGAGCACACCACGCCCCGCGTGGACGACCGGACGGCGACAGGCATAGCCACAAGATGAGGGTAACGAAGAAGGCGTTGAGGGCATAGACTTCGGCGCGAGTCGCTTGCGACCAGAACGTCGGCGTGACGGCGAAGGTGATCGCCAGCGCGGCGGCAATTGCCAGGGGCCAGGGCGTCGCTCGTCCGTCCAGGCGGCGCCCCACGCGCCGCAGCAGGAGGACCAGCAGGCCCACCGTGGCCGCCGCCCAAAATGCGGAGAACAGATTGAGGCGGTAAGCCGGATCGCCGATCGGCAGCAGGTGTGTCCACAACCAGCCGAGCAGGAGATAGAGCGGGTAACCCGTCGGGTGGGCCAGGCCACCGAGCCAGGCCGCCATCTGGAATTCGCCGGCGTCGCCGGGCAGCAGCCCAGGGGCCGCCGTGCGCGCGTAGAGGGCCAGGGTCAGCAGAGCCAGCACGAGGCTGGTCAGCAGAGCTCGTCCTGTCGTGCGTTCAGTCATGTGCCGTCAAATCACCCGCCGCATGTCCGCCACATCCAACCGCCAGACGCGAACGCCGCAGTAGCGATCCCCCTCCGGGCAGAACGGCGTGGCCCCGGAACCGAATCGCAGGTGACACGGCGCACCCAAAAACCGGCCAATCCGCGGGTTGACCTGTCTGATCTGAGTGGTCTCATCTTGCGACGCCTGCCAGATCTCTTCCTGAGCGTTGTAACAGAGGCGCATGGCGAGCTTGTGGTGCAGGTTCAGCAAGTCCGCCGACTCGGTGAAGCGCACAGCAACCGCATTTGGCAGCAGGTAGGCGACAAACTCGGCCGGCTCTCCCAGCGAGCGCAGCCGGGCGATCCCCTCCCAGGTGCGCGCCATCATCTCCCGGTACTCCCGCTCGATTGCCGGGTCCTGACGGATCAGCGCCGGCACGATGAAGTCGGGTGTATCGCTGATGTGGGCCAGGAGAATCGGACGGGAGCCAGGCGTCATCCGGTGGCGCTGGTTTTGCGAATCGGCCGTGTGGGAGAGTTTCTTGCGGAACGTATAGCCGGGATGGTGCATCGTGCGCGTCAGCTTGGAAAGCGTGGTCAGGTTGAGGGCTTCGCCGAAGAGGCGGTTGCGGGCCGGGTCCAGCACGAGCGCAATGGCTTCGTCGTCGGCCAGCTGGGTTTCGGGCAGGCCCAACACCTCGCGCACTGCCTGGGCCAGCAAGCGCTCGTTCCCGCCCTTGTGGCCGATGAGGCGGGATGTGTAGCCCTGCAGACTCGCATCAAACCCCGCACGAAATGCCTCGCTTGTCGCTGCGTCGAGAGGGCCGGTGAATGCTCCAAAGGCTTCGGCCTCCGGCGTTTCCTCCAGCGACAAAGGTTCTTCGATAAGGCTCTCGAACAACGGGTCAAGCTGCAACAGCGCGGCGACCATCTGCTCGACGATGGCGTGTGTTTCGGTGGATGCGTCGTATTGCCGGCAGAGTCGCCAGTAGCGGAGGAGGGTGAGTGCGCCGATCGTGTGGTAGAGGTAGGCCAGGGTGGCGACGGGCAGGACGTAGCGGGCCACCTCTTGAGCCTTCTTCGCCACAGCGCGGTACACCACGCGCGGCTGGTTCCGTTGCGCGGGGAAACGGGCCAGGTACTCGGCCTCCACCAGCGGGGCCAGTCGCCGGCACAAGCGGTCGTAGCCGGCGATCTGGGCAGCGACTGTATCCCGGTAGATGCCGAGCGCCTCTCCTCGGAAAGGAGGCACAGCCACCGCGTCCGCCGCCACGCGCACGTACCGCTGGCTGACCTGCTCCGAGTTGTAGAAGGGGTGGCTATGCAAGAACGTCCAGATGAATTGTCGCGACACATTGCGGATCGCGAATTGCAGGTGGGCATGCTGCAACGTCGTGTGATGGCCGGCCTGGTAGATGCTCTGCGCGATCCGGTCGCGCTGTTCCGGGTTGCGGGCCACGTCGTCTGGCGTGATGATGCCCCGCGACGAATAGCAGGTGCGCGCCGTGGCTACGGCGTTCTCGTAGGGGCGTGCGAAGGCGTTGACCAGCTCGACCTGAGGAGGCGGAGTGATCGCGGCACGCCCCACGCTCATCGGGAACCGGGGATGATGATCTGCTGGCCGGTGGAGATGTGGTCTGGGTCCAGGTCCGGATTCGCCCGCACCAGATCATCCACCGTCAGGCCGTACTGAGCGGCGATGCGGGTCACTGTGTCACCCTGTTTCACGACATAGACGGTTTGCGCCAGTGTCGGCGTAGCCGCCCGTGTCGCGGTCGCCTCCGGCGCCGGTGCGCCGCCCGTTGGGATCACGATTTCCGTGCCGATCCGCAGGAGATCAGGGTTGACGTTCGGGTTAGCAGCCTGCAGGTCCTCCACCGAAACGCCAAACTTGCGGGCGATGGCGCTCAGCGTATCACCCTCTTGCACGACATACGTGGTCTGTGCCGGGGTGCTGGTCGGTGGGACAGCCGTCGGCGGGATCGGTGTCGCCGCGACGGTGGGCGTGTTCTCGACAGCGGGAGCCGTAGTCGGCGGTGCGGCTTGCGGCGTTGCTGTCGCCACCGGTTGGGCGGGCACGGGTGTGCTAATGGCCGGTTGGCTCCTGGCCGGCGACGGATTGCCGGGGATGCTCCCTGCAGCCATCCAGCCGATCCGAGCGATCAGGCCGAGTACGAAGCAGGTCACGCCCAGCGCTGTGAGCAACAAGGCAGTGGTGATCCAGGGATGTGATGGCGTTCGATTCATGATAGCTCCAGATGGTGACGTAGACGATTCAGGATTGACCCTCCGCTCGCACGATGTCCATAACCTTCTGGAACAGGTGCCCATTGGTGGCAATCGCATCTCCGCCGTAGATGGTTGGCTCTCCCTGCCAGTCGGTGAACGTCCCGCCGGCCTCCTCGACGATCGGCTGTAGCGCGGCGCAATCCCACAGGCTCGTGACGGGGTCGAGCATGATGTCGGCGCGGCCGGTCGCCACCAGCACGTGACCGTAGCAGTCTCCCCAGCCTCGGTTCACCTGCGTGACGGCGGTGAGTCGCTCGTAGGCCTCGTGTTTGCCCACGCGGGCGAAGCCGGTCGGGTTGGTCATGACCAGGGTGGCCCGATCGAGCTGGTCCACGTTGGAGACGGCGGCTCGGCGCCCGTTCCAAAAACACCCGCCGCCGCGAGCCGCGCAGATCAGCTCCCCGAGCGCCGGTAGGTTCACGACCCCAACGATGGAGCGGCCTGCGAACTCTGCGGCGATCATCACGCCGTAGAGCGGCACGCCGTGGATGAACGATTTCGTACCGTCAATCGGGTCCAGGATCCAGCGGTATCCGGAGGAACCCGGGTCTTCGCCAAACTCCTCGCCGCAGATGGCGTCGTTGGGGAAGCGAGCGTGGATCAGCGAGCGCAGCTTCTCCTCGGCGGTCCGATCGGCAATCGTCACGGGCGACTGGTCAGCCTTCTGTTCGACTTCAAGAACCGTCTGGAAATGGGCCAGCGTGATGCGGCCGGCCTCCCAGGCGGCCTCGACGGCAAATTCGAGCAGTTCATCTATCGGTCGGTCAGGCATGTGACCTGTCTCCGGCGGCGAATGGCTGTGGGCTGGCGGAATATCGGGCTATTCTACCACAGACCCGCCGACTAGACAAGTCACGTCATTGGGCTTTCTGCTCCCACATTGGGTGGGTATAGTCTTCCCGTCCGCCCCAATCCTCCTGGGGCTCTGGGGCAACCTCTTCTTCATACTCACGCCAAGATTCAGGTGGTATTTCCTCCTTGGCCTTATCTTCTCGCGGTTCCTCCTCGGCGGGCCTCAATCTTGCTGACAAGCTTTCGACGACATCTTTGGCGAAGGGGTACTTACCCAGCTTCCAGAAACCGATAGCCTGTTCCGACATATCTTCGATCTCCACCCTTTTCCCGATCTCGGCCAGCTGTTTGCCCGTCCGCTCCAGGCCTTCCGTTCGTTTCGCGACTCGACGGTCGATCTCCCATTTCCGATAGAAATATGGGTAGTAGCCAGCAAGCTTGCCGGGATTGCTGCGATATGATGTGCGCAACAACTCCCGGTACGTGTCCTCAACGGTGAACTGGCCCAGGTGGCGATACGCTTCGAACTGCTGTTCCTCGAAGAACTGGTCCGCGCTGGGCGTCTGCGGGAACTTATCCCTGTGGGTCTCCCAATAGTGGAGGATCTCCGAAGCGTCACGGCGGGTGATGGCCGGCTTTAAGTAGAGCAGGATTCCGTACTGGCCGTTGGGATAGGTGATCTGCCCGATCGCGTAGTGGAACCGGGCCTGCCCCTCCAGTCGCCCATCCTTCTCCTTCTCACTGGCCGGTTTCAAGCTCTGCACATCGATTTCCACCTGCACGCCCAGTTCCAGTTCGGCCTGCTGGATCACGCGGAACAGGTCGTCGCAGGTGTAGTCCTGATCGCAGCTGGCGTCGCCGACGATGATCACTTTGCAACCGCGTTGGAACAGGGGGAACAGGCCACCGTTGTCGCCGGTATGGCCGCCGTCCGTCAGGTGAACCAGCTCGTGCCGCTCGCTGATCGTACCGCGCAGTTCATGCCACAGGTACTTGAACCACCAACTGCTGAGCCAGGTGCGCTGCTCTTCAAACTGGGTGAGCAGGTTCTCGCTCTGCTGCTTGCCGAAGCGGCCGGGCTTGTACAGGGCTGGGTTGAGCAGCCAGAGTCCCATGCGCACATTCAGCAGAGTCAGCATGTATGCCTGGGCGAAGAAGGTACGAAGGCCAAGGGATGGCGACGCATACGCGCCGGAGAGCGCCACCGCCTTGGCGTAACCGGTCCGACCATTTCGGTACACGTCCGTCTTCGCATAACCGGTGATCTCGGAGCCGCAGTAATCACGGGAGAAGACGAAGTGCGCCGATTTGCGATCCTTGTACTTCAGGTGCCATGTACCCGGAACGTTGATCGTGGCCACGGCCAGATGATAGGGCGACGAACAACCTGCCGCGTTGACATCGACCAATTCCTGATCGCTGAAATCCCTCGCCATGGCCACCGCCCCGTCCTCGGTGGTTACCTCCGTCTTGAGGTAGGCGTCGCCCATGCGGTCGCGCCAGAAGTAGTGTAGCGAGATGTAGTTCAGGTTGACGAAGCGCATCATCAACAGCAGCAGGGCGAGAGCCACCGCCGCAAGAAAGGCCGGGTGGACGGGCGACAGCACTGGATCGGCCCCGTTCGCTACCACACGAGATAGCAACCCCTCCGCCTTCCTGTCGATCGCGGTCTCGAACAGGTAGATGATCGACAGGTTGAAGACGATAACGAGGGCCCCCAACGCGATGTTGCGCAACCGGCCCGGCAGCTTCAGCAACGCCCGAACTGCGCCGCCGGCGTCCGATTTCTCCCTGCTGTTCACGTACGTGAGCAGCGCCGCCCCGACCGCCGAGACCGCCGTACTGACCAGACTCTTGCCGGTGCCGGGACCGTCGGTCGCCGCGAAGAAGAGAGGCAACGCCATGAGCGTAAAGACCAGGGAAGCGGCCAACCCGTAGATAGTGATCCCCTGAATGGCCCAGAAAACGGTGCGGAACCGTGGCGACGACCAGACCGAGTCCTGCCGTCGCCACGGTGACGGCAACCGTTCCGGGGCGAAGAACAACAACCGGATCAGGCCCAGGCCAAACCAACTCCCCAGGAAGAACAGCGCAGGCAGCCAGATCCAGAAAACTTGGTCGCCGGTGTCCCCGCGGTGAGACCATCCCTTGATCACCGCCAGCACCACGCCCATGATCGTGAGCGACACCACAGCCACTCGGAAGAGCAGCCGCTTGTCCATCAGTTCCTGCGACGGCAGGCCGTGCCGCACGTCGGAGCCAGACTCGAACCACCGGTGGAGCCACTGCGGCAGTTGCGAGCCATACGCGTAGAGAAGAAACGCGAGGAAGATGACGACGACTGATAGCCCAACCCCGCTTCCGATTGCCCACCCGTACTCGGCCAGCGGGAGCGGGGATTCGGCGGCTACCTCCACCTCAATCTCGCTTGCCGGCGGCGGGCGATCCCGGAAGAGGATGGCGACGAGCGGCGGCGACGCCGGTGCTTCGGCGGTGGAAGCAGCGGTCAGTTCTAGCGGTTCGCCGTCGGTGTCCGTGCCCGCCAACGCCGGCGCGGCAGCACGCGGGATGCCGCCCGCGCCGAGGATGCTGGGGGAAAGGGACGCCGTCAGCGCGTAGTGAGTCGCCGAGAACGCCAGCAGCGCCAACATGAAGACGATCACGGTGTACCCGATCCCGCCCAGCAGGGCGCCCAGCAGTTGCAGCAAATCGCGACTGATGCCGCCCATGCGCGGGATCAGCCAGTTCCCCTTCTCCCTCAGGTGGCGGAGTTGCCGGTTGATTCCCCGGTCGTGCGAGACAAAGGCCGCATCGTTCTTCGGCGGGGTTTTTCCGGCACGGGTACCGCCAGCCCCGATCGTTTCGATGTCCGGATTGAAGGGAAAGCGAGGCCAGTGCGTATTGAAGTGGAACTGTGCCGTAACGTCCTTTTTCCACGAGAGCAGAGACGTCAGGCAGGCCGCCGTGAACCCCCCGCCGGAGACGCTGCTCGCGTAGTCCACCCACGGCAAAACTCCCAGCTTGGCGAGCCCCTGCACGATCCCCAGGTTGAACGCTGCTGCCCGTATGCCCCCGCCGGAAAACGCCAGGCCGATCGGCCGGGAATCGGGTTCCTGACCGGGGAAGTAGACCTTTTCCTTGAGTTTCGCGATATCCCTTTCGGATCTTTCTTGAATTGCCTCGCTCAGTGCTCGCACGTCATCGAGCTTGCCCTCAACACTCTTGAGCTTTCTCTCCAGTCGCGCTCGCTCCGGTTCGTTCTCAAGGGCCTCCAGCTCTCTCTGCAGAAACTCGGTCGCCAGCTCCAACCGCTTCTGCACCAGGCGACAGGACAGATCGTTGGGCCAGACGGCTCCCAGACCGCTGTCCCCGTCGCTCAACTCCTCCAGCAACTCACCGGTGTCCTTCCCCGTCTCCGCCGCCAGGAACTCCAACTCCGTCCGTAGCCGCCGCTCGGCGAGGTATTTGCGCTCGGCCCGCATGATGGCGGAGTTCTCCTGGTCCTTCAGATCACCTGGAGGAACGTAGACTGACGAGTCCGGCGCGTCGCCCGTGCCTTCGCCGCGCGTGGCCCCCAACCGCCATAGCCACACTGCCGCTGCGATCAGCAACGAGCTAAGCAGCAATCCCCACTTCAGTACGCTGGCAGCGAAGGCAACGCGAATCCACAGGTCGGGGAGGTTGCGAACTTGCTCGATGGTCCTCACGTCGCGCAGCAAGGCCAGGTGCAGGGCATTCTCAACGTAGTCGACCAACGCCGCAACGAGCGGCAACGCGCCCAGGGCGACGGCCCAATCTGGCGGCTCTTGTTCTTTGCCGCCGGTCAGGCGGATGACGATGTAGGCGAACAGCAGGCCATAGATCAGCGGGAAAAGCAGGTCCAGCTTCACCAGGTAGGCCCGGTAGCTGCGCACCGCCTCTTCCACGCTTCGGTCCTCGGTCGCCCAGGCCTGGATGATGCCGGCCCATTGCTCGCTCGTCGGCGCTCGTTGCAGTTGAATGGCGCCGGGCGCGTCGCTGCCCTTGAATGTGGCCTGTTGTGCCGGGAACAGATAGAAGGAGAACAAGATGACCAGCGCCAGCAGAGCCAATACGATCCCCTGGTGTAGCCCACCTATGGCCCGGTATGTTTTCACCAGCCCGGCTTGCAGCATTGTTTCCTCCTAGCCTTTCGGTTCCTGCATTGCTTTCACCTGCCGGACAAGTCTGGCTACCGCTTCTGCCTCCCGCTTGGCGAGCTGGAGCTTTTCCAACTGGTCGTGCCAGAACGCCGAGCCGGCGCTCGCGGCCAGGCCGGTGAGGATAATGCCGGCCGTGAGGTGGCCTGAGCCTATGGGGACATCGAGGAACCGGTTGATTTGGCCGGAAATCCCGGGCGCGAAGGTGTCCAGCAGGACGGCGGCATCAACCTGAAGCATGAAGGCCAGCAACGTTCCCACGAAGACGGAGATTAGGCGCAGGATGCGCAGCCGTGAGGCCTCCACGTCGCGGTGATAATCCTCCTGCTCCAGGACGACCTGCGCTGCGTTCGTCGGCGTCAATACGACACCAAGTGCCGGGGGCGGCGGCTCGCGGAAGAGTCGCCAAAGCTTGCGGATCGGACTCTGCACGTCGCCGCGCCGGACCTCGACTGCTTTGAGCAAGTTCTGCAATCCCTCCAGGAATGTCGACTGCAGGACCTGCAGGGTGCGATCCAGCTCGCTACGCGCTACCGACACTGTGCTGGCGTCCAGACCCAGCCCTTCCAAGACCGGTATCACCTGCGCATCGAAGAGGGCCAAGAGGGCTTCGTGCCCTGCACCCGCCGAGGCATCCGCCTGCTGGCTAAGCCACTCTTCGATCAACGCCGGCGACTCTTGCTGGAGCCACGACGTCACCGCATCGAGTGCCTGCAGGATGTCCGCGTCGGCGGCGACCGCATCGATCGTGCGCTCGATGTCCGCTTTGAGTTTGCCGACGAAGGCGTCATCGAGGTTCAAATCGGTTTGCAGGTGGTAGAGGAACTTCACCAGCTCGTTCTTGATCTGCCGGACATGTCCCCGCAGTTGTACGTTGGCCAGCGCGGCCAGTGAATTCACGCCGGCGATCGTCTGTATTTCCAAGAACGTGTCGTGCAGCCGACCGCCCGCCACTGCCTGGGCGGCACCGGTCACCGGCTTGAGCATCGTCCGCATCTTCTGGATGTATCCCTGGGCGACACCTTGCGCCACCGGGTCCACCCCAAGGGCCGCGAGCTGGCCGGGGAGGAGCTTTTCCATCTTGTCGAGCGCTTCCAAGGCGGTGATCTTGCGCTTCAAACCGAGGAACAGTTTCAGCGTTTCCAGCACGGCCTCGGTACCGACCGCCATGATGGCCATCACCGCCGCGAACATCCCCAGCCCGGCGAAGAGATTGCCCAGACCGGCAGGCAACACGGCCTTGACATCAAACAGCTCGGAGCGCACGTTGTTTTCCTCGTCCGTTTCCGCCACCACCTCGTTGGGGTCCAGCGTGGCAACGATCCGGTAGCCGCCTTCGGCGGGGGCGATCAGTGTGCCGGTCGCCACTGTTGTCGCTCCCGGCATCAAGCCGGTGGCGTTCGGGATCGCTTGCTCAACGGCGACGATCTCCCGTTGCGGCGCGTCACGCGTCGTCAGGACGATCTTGACGCCGGCTTGCCGGCCATCCGCTGCGCCAACGGCTACCGCGCCGCCGTTCTCAACGGTGACGGAAAAGCTGACCGCATCGCCGGGGAAAACCGTTGACGGCGACCAGGAGATGTCGAGGGGGACAAGATCGGGGCCGGAGTTCTGCGCCGGTGGGGTTGTTGCCCAGGCCACAGCCGTCGCCAACGCCAGCAGCGCCGCGACAGCACATACCGTGGCAAAAGACCTCTTCATTGCGGTGCTCCTTTCGATTCTCGCATGGAGCGGCAGAAAGCCAAGGGCGCGGAGGCGTACCGAGCCATGCCCCGGCATGAACTCTCGCCCATCTGTTACAGTATACCATCAAATCTCACCAAAATCAACCGCCTGCCACGGATTTGACTTTCGGTTGCGATCCACGTAATATAGGGTAGGTGTTAGGCTTTTCCAGAGTATCATCTCAATAACCTGGGGAACGCCCCCCGGCCCCCAATTCTGGGGGAACATGCCCCCCAATTCTGGGG
>CAZDTE010000052.1:0-20935 GCA_964508275.1 uncultured Ardenticatenales bacterium | reverse complement strand
GATTTCTGTTGCACCCTATGGTTTGCCCCCATTTTTTGAAAAGATACGATTTTCAGGCCAAATCATTGGAGTATCTGTGTTTATCCTGCAAATCTGTGTCCGATTATTCTTTCTCCGACAAGCTGCTAGCGTTCCTCATTCGCTTCACTCATACATACTCCTGGACGATCACGCACGCGTTTTGGCCACCAAAACCGAAGGCGTTGTTCATCGCCACGGCGACCGATGACGGACGCGGCTCCAGCGGCACGTAGTCCAGATCGCATCGCGGGTCTGGGTGGGTCAAGTTGATCGTGGGCGGGATCAGGCTGTGCTCAATTGTCAACACACTGGCGACAGTGGCGACCGCTCCTGCGGCTCCCAGCGTGTGGCCGATCATGGACTTGATAGAACTAATCGGAACGTTGTACGCGGCGTCGCCGAAGACCTGTTTTATGGCCATCGTCTCCGAGAGGTCGTTGAGCGGCGTGCCGGTGCCGTGCGCCGAAATGTAATCCACATCCTCCGGTTGCAACCCGGCATCTTCTAGCGCCAACTGCATCGCGCGGGCAGCCCCTTCGCCCGACGGATCCGGCGCGATCAGGTGGTACGCGTCCTCGGAGAAACCGTACCCGGAGATCTCCGCCAGGATGGTCGCGCCACGGTCCAAAGCATGGGCCTCCGTCTCCAAGATCATGACCGCAGCACCCTCGCCCATCACCGTGCCGTTGCGGTGGACGTCGAACGGGCGGCAAGCTCCCCCTGGGTCATCGTTGCGTGTGGAGAGCGCTTGAATGCGCCAGAAGCAGGCCATCGCCAGGGGTGTCAGGATAGCTTCCGTGCTGCCGGCGACGATCACGTCCAATTCGCCGCGTTGCAGCCGGTGCATGGCATCGCCGATGGCGTACAGCCCGGTGGCGCAAGCGGCCACAGGAGCGCTGGCCAGCCCGCGGGCGCCCAGCATCATGGCGACGTGGCATGCGCCCATGTTGATGAGCACAGAGGGGATGGTCGTGGGCACGACCCGGCGCGGGCCGGCGGTCAACAGTCTGTCGTACTGACCGGTGACGCCACCCAGACTGCCCACCGCGTTGCCCATCTCTACCCCCAAGCGCCAGGGGTCCTCCGCAGCTATGTCTAACCCGCTCTGGGCGAGCGCCTCCGTGGTGGCTGCCCAGGCCAGTTGGGTGAAACGAGCCGTGCGTTTCGCCGTCCGGTTGTCCATGTAGTCGAGGGGATCGAACTTGCGGACCTCGGCGGCGATCTGCACCGGAAGATCACTGACGTCGAAGTGCGATACGCGATCCACCGCCGGCCGGCCCTCACTCAGGCCATCCCAAAGATCTGCGACGTTGTTCCCGAAGGGGGTCACTGCCCCCAAACCCGAAACGACGACGCGTTGACGTCTATTTGTCATTCTCAGACTCCTACCACAGCGTTAACTGCTGTTTGCAAGGCATCCACCAGACGGGCTTCGACAGCTTGCTTAGCTTGCCCGATTGCACCGACGATGGCTGGGGCGCGAGACCGGCCATGACCGATGAGGGTGATGCCGTTGACGCCGAGCAGCGGCATAGCACCGATGTGTGCGTAACTGTTATCCCTTTGCAGCCGGCGAATGACCGGCGACACGACCCGCTCCGCGATCTCGCCAGTCACCACGTTGTTCAGCTCATCGGCGACGATCCGCAGCATGACCTCGGACAGGCCTTCACTTACCTTGAGCGCGACATTTCCCAGCAGACCATCGCAGACGATGACATTGGCAGTGCCACGGGGCAAGTCGAGCCCCTCCAGGTTGCCAACGAAATTCAGCTTGCTTTGGCGGAGCAGTGCGAATGCCTGGCGGCTGACGCGGCCACCTTTGTTGTCCTCAATCCCATTCGTCAGCAGGCCAACAGTGGGGGAGGGGATGCCCCGGATGGCCTGCATGTAGGCGCTTCCCGCTGCCGCGAACTGCAGCAGATGGCGCGGTCGAACGTCAACATTGACGCCGGCGTCGATCAGTAACGTGTTTGGCTGGATGGACAGGTAGGGCACGCCGACTGCCGGGCGATCGATGCCAGGGAGCCGGCCCAGCGTGAACAAGGCGGCAACCAGGCCCGCCCCGGTGTGTCCCACCGTCACTGCAGCGTCGGCCTCGTTGTCGCGCACAAGCCTGTTGGCGACGACAACAGAAGCGTCAGGCCGGTCGCGAACCGCCTGTACCGGGTCTTGGTCCATGTCCACGGACTGGGTAGCGGGCACGATGTCTATGCGTGCGGACTGCGGATTGAGACTGCTCAGAAGGGCCTCGATGTCCGGCCGGTTGCCCACGAGCAGCACACGGACATTGTGGATCCGTGCGGCCTGGATACCGCCGCGAACCAGTTCCGCTGGGGCGTGGTCGCCTCCCATGACGTCAAGGGCGATGCGTGTCATGCGGCTGATGATACCATACTTTCCGCGTGGTTGCAAGCTGTGAAGTCAGGCGTGAAACGTGGGCCTGGCATTCGGTCACTCGCCGTGCTGCGCCCGGCGGGCGCGCCCGCCCGCAATTTGCGGTCATGCCCTCTGTGCTGTGATGCCCAGCAGCCCCGGGCCGAAGTGTACTGTGAGCCCCGGCCCGAAATCCCCGATCATGATCTGCTCGCGCGGGAAACTGAAGGCGTCGGCAGCCATGTCGGCGAGCTGTTCTGCAAAGTGTAGCACGTTGCCGTGAACGATGCCCAGGCGGCGAATCGGCTTCCCTCCGCTGGCCTCCTGCATCAGAGCGATCACGCGGTTGAAGCCTGCGCGCCGCGTGCGCACCTGCTCAATCGCCTTGGGCACGCCTTCGGCGATGGTGATCACTGGCTGCACCTTGACTGTGGCCTGGATGGCCTGCTCCGCTCCGTGCGTGCGCCCGCTCCGTTCCAGGTGCTCGACCCGCGTCACGGTGAAGAACATGTCGCTGTTGGCCTTCACATGATCAATCGCGGCCAGAGCGTCGGCAGCGCTGCCGCCTGCTTCCGCCACGTCCATCGCCTCGCGCAGCATGAATGCCATGTGCAGGGATGTGCTCTCCGAGTCGACGACGTGGATGTCCACGTCCTCGTCGGCCAGCATGCCCTTCGCCAACTCGGCGCTGTTGCAGGTGCCGCTGGACCTGGCGGTTACGTGGATTGAAATAATGTCGGTTGCTCCCTCTCTTGCCAGGCGCCGGTAGATGGCCGCAATGTCGGCCGGAGTTGGCTGGGACGAGGTGGGCAGCTCGTCCGCGGCCGCCAACCGCCGGTAGAACTCCGCCACAGACTGCTCCCCCGAATCCTTCATGCTCTCGTTCCCGAAGAGCACGTAGACCGGGGCGATGGACAGGCCCCAATCTTCAACGACCTGGTCTGACAAGTTTATGGTGGAGTCAGAAACAAAGCGTATGTTGCTCATGATACCCATCCTTTCGTACGTGATACGAGATGCTGAAACCTTGTTACGAAACTAGCTGACTCCTCCCGGGCGCGGGGAGGGGAGGCCTGCTCCGCCTCCCCCCAGAGGGGGCCTCGCTTGGGGGGAGTGAACGCCAGCCAGCCGCTTCGTCCCCGCTTGGGGGGATGCCCGCCGATTTTCAGGCGCGCCTGCAGCAGGCACCGTGGCACGCACGCTGCGCCGATCGTGGGCACCGGCCGCCTTAGGGAACTCCAAGAGAATAGTTCTCCCAAACAGATTCTCGATGCGGCCCACAATGCCGCGAAAGAGTAACTGCAAGGGAGCTTCTTGGGCTCTTCCAACCTCGTTTGAGGACATTTAGCGAATTCTAACAGTCTTCGTGATAACTTTCTGGAAGGTTTCTTTCTCTGGAAAAGCCTTATCCACGTGATGACGTCCTTTCATAATAACACGGAAACGGCGACAAAGATACGTTTGGGCCGTATCGAATGTGGGTCAGAGGTGTTATTGTTATATGGTGGAGGAGTACGCCGATTTCAAAACGGAGGTTGAGCGTTGAGGAAAAACGATAGACGTGTGGTTGTAACCGGGCTAGGAGCGGTGACGTCGGTGGGCAACGACATGGCGTCTTCGTGGTTGTCATTCGTTGCCGGTAAGTCGGGCATCGCGCGCATCACGCATTTCGACCCCACGCCATACGGGACTCAAATCGCAGGCGAGGTCAAGGGCTTTGATCCGACGACGGTCATGAGTCGCAAGGAGGCACGGCGCAGCGACCGTTATCTCCACTTCGCGGTTGTAGCCAGCGAAGAGGCGCTGGCTGACGCACGATTGGACATCTCTGGCGTAGATCGAGATCGCGCTGGGGTTGTCATCGGCTCGGCTGTGGGTGGGATCAACACGCTCATGCAGCAAGGTGAGGTGTTGCAGAAGCGCGGGCCGGCCAGGGTGAGCCCCTTCTTCTTGCCGGCGATGATCGCCGATACGGCCGGGGCGCAGATCGCCATCAACCACGGTTTGCGGGGCCCGAGCATTGCGGTGGTCTCGGCCTGTGCTACCGGAGGGAACGCCATCGGCGAAGCGCTCTGGATGATCCGGCGGGATGACGCCGACATCATGATCGCTGGGGGCAGCGAGGCCGGGATCGTGCCCTTGGCTTTCGCCGGGTTCAACGTGATGCGTGCGCTTTCGACGCGCAACGACGAACCGGAGCGTGCCAGCCGACCCTTCGATGCGAATCGCGATGGGTTTGTTATCGGTGAGGGAGCCGCCGTAATGATTCTCGAGCGGCTCGAACACGCGCGGGCTCGGGGTGCGCCGATCTACGCCGAGGTCTTGGGCTACGGCTCGACCGTGGACGGCTTCCATCTCGCGGCCCCCGCCACGGATGGAGCCGGTCTGCAACTCGCCATGAAGATGGCGCTGCGCCACAGCGGGCTGCGGCCCGAAGACGTGGATTACATCAACGCGCACGGAACCAGTACGGACCTGAACGACCGCAACGAGACGGCAGCGATCAAGGCTGTCTTCGGCGCGCACGCCTACCGCTTGGCAGTCAGTTCCACCAAGTCCATGATCGGACATTGTTTTGGTTCGGCAGGCGCAATTGAATTGGCCGTCTGCGCCAAGGTCTTGCAAGAGCAAATCATTCCGCCCACTATCAACTACGAAGTCCCGGACCCCGACTGTGACCTGGATTACGTGCCGAACGAGGCCCGTCCGGCACGTGTGCGCGTAGCGATGTCCAACTCGATGGGCCTGGGCGGTCACAACGCTTGCGTTATCCTGGGACAGGTGGACGAGCAGCGTTGATACCGAACTCGCTCCGAGCGGAAGGAGATTAACAGATGCGCCACGCACACATTGCCGGCTGGGGTAAGAGCGTCCCTGATCGCCGCGTAACCAACAATGAACTTGCAAAACTCGTGGAGACCTCGGACGAGTGGGTCCGCGCGCGGACCGGAATCGTCGAGCGGCGCATAGCTGGGGAGGGTGAAACGGCGATCACGCTGGCGGTGAAGGCCGCGCAGGAAGCCTTGCGTGTGGCTCGCTTCAACCCGCGCCAGGTTGAACTGATCATCGTGGCCACCTTCTCGCCGGACCGCGTGATGCCTTCCACCGCCTGCATGGTGCAGGATGCGCTTGGCGCACACAAGGCGGCGGCCTTTGACGTCAACGCCGCATGTTCTGGCTTCGTCTACGGTCTGGCAATCGCTCGCAGTATGATGGCGAGCGGGGAGTATGACAACGCGCTGGTGATCGGGGCGGAAGCCGTTTCCCATACGCTGAACTGGGAGGACCGCAGCACGTGTATCCTGTTCGGGGACGGGGCGGGCGCTTTTCTGCTCCAGGCCAGCGATCATCCGGGCGGTATCCTCTCCGTCACGCTGGGCGCGGACGGATCGGGTGGCCCCTTGCTGACCGGCCCGGTGGTCGGCAACAACTATGTGCCCCAAGTCGGTTCCGACCTTGACCTACACCACGTGTCGATGAACGGGCCGGCTGTGTTTCGGTTCGCGACCCGCATTCTGGGCAAGGCGGCGAAAGAATCGGCCAAGGCAGCCGGGCTTGAGATGGACGATATAGAGCTGTTCATCCCGCATCAGGCCAACCTGCGCATCATCAAGTCGGCGGCCAAACAGTTGAAGTTGCCGATGGACAAAGTGTTCGTCAACCTCGAGAAATACGGGAACACGTCATCTGCGTCTGTTCCGCTGGCTTTTTGCGAGGCCATTGAAGAGGGTCGTATTTCTCCGGGCGATCACGTGGTGATGGTGGCGTTTGGGGCTGGCCTGACCTGGGGTGCGGCGACCATCCAGTGGGCGCGTGCCCTGCCTGTGCCTGGCGAGCCACACTGGCACACGCCGGCGCGCTGGGCCTGGTACCGCCTGTCCGCGTGGCGCTCGCTGATTCGGCGTTTCGCCTTGCGTATTGACACCTGGGTAGATACATTGTATCGCCGCCTGCGCCGCCGCCCGTGAGCACTGTGGGGCCAACTGCATATCTGCCCTGCGCGATGATGGACCCGGCTCTCGGCCCGGCCCCCGCGAAGCTGCGCCGTATTCCAGCCGCCCCTACTCCGCCGGTTGACAGTCTTCTCCAAGTGTGGTATCATAAACAGCATGGAATCTTGTTGAAATTGTTTCCATACGTGGTCAGGAGAGGACTTTGGACGGAATTGGACCCGGTATGGGACGTCGCCCCTTGTGTCCGCTGCTCGGCAGCATCGGTGATGCGCGCACCTGCCTGACCTACCCGCACTACGAGAACCGCTGCTATGCTGGCGGCAGCGCCCAGAATGTCCCCAAGACACGCCAGGCTCGCTATTGCACGTCGGCACGTTGGATGCTCTGCCCGCTGGTCAAGGTGCGAGGGATCGAGTCGGTCAAGCGTCAGGCGGCCGAGGCAGCGGGGCGCCCGCCGGAAGAACCACCAGCAACGGCTCCGAAAACCGTTGATGCCGCCGTGCTGCGTGGCCAGGAAGCGGGTGTGCCCGAAGCCGAGTCTGAACCGCCGGCACCGGCTTCACGCCAGGGGTTCCTCAGCTATCTGTTACTTTGGCTGATCGTCGTGGTGACCGGCACCACAGCGGCGGCGATCCTGGTCATCGGCCTGCTTGTTTCCCGCGGGACGCTTGACTGGCCTTTGGAGGCTGGTGCGCCACCTCGCGTTCAGGCCGCCGGTCTTGTGCCCGACTTTGGGCGAAGCCGGCTCGCCCTGCTCGTGTTTGGCACAGCCACACCCACGGCGTCGCCCACCGCGACCGAAACGGCGACCCCATCACCCACACCGACACCTACAAACACGGCGACGGCGACGCCCACATCAACACCTACATCAACGTCTACACCGGAGCCGACACTGACGCCCACACCGACACCGACAAATACGGCGACAACGTTGCCCACAACCACTCCAGTGCCGCCCACAGCGACGCCGCCGCTGCCCACGCCGGTCGCCACCTTCCTGCCCCTGCCGGCGAACGTGGACGGCTCCCCGGTGCCGACCGTTGCGGCACAGCCGGCGGATCCGGCATCGCCGACGAACCCGCCTGTCGCGCCGGCCACCTCACCACCCACTCGAATTGTGGCTCCCGCCATCGGGTTAGACGCCAAGGTAGTTCCGGTTGGATGGAAAGTTGAGGATCAGAACGGGAAGAAGGTCGCCGTGTGGGAGGTAGCAGACTTTGCCGCCGGCTGGCACGAGAATTCGGCCTTGCCAGGCGCGGTGGGGAACATCGTTCTCAGCGGCCATCACAACATCAAGGGCGAGGTCTTTCGCCACGTCGTAGACCTGAAGGTGGGCGACTCGGTTCACCTGTACGTTGGCGATAGGCGTTTTGACTACGTCGTGCGTCGCACGATGATCGTGAAGGAGAAGGGGGAGCCACAGGAGAAACGGTTGGAGAACGCCCGCTGGATCGCACGCAGCGACGACATTCGCCTGACCCTCGTCACCTGCTGGCCCTACGCGAACAACACTCACCGCGTGATCGTGGTCGCTCTGCCGGCATAGGCCCGCCCGCCGCTAGGGTTCGTCAGGAAACTGGGTAAGCGTCCCCTCCGTGTTGGGCGTTGGAGCCTACTCGCCGAGCTGCCGGAGGGCGTTCAGGATAACCTCGTCCAGGCTCATGTTCTGCCGATCGGGAATGGCTTGCAGCGCCTGCCGTGCCTCGGTGATGCTGTAGCCCAATGCTGTGAGGGCGGAGATGGCGTCGATATCGGCGGGTTGCGGCGCAATCTCATCACCAAACTCCCCGTCAGCCAGCTTCCCCTTCAGTTCGAGAATCAACCGCTGGGCCGTCTTCTTGCCAACGCCGGGCACGGGGGTCAGCAGGTCTGGCATGTTCTGGGCTACGGCACGGTGTAACGTTTCGCTCGGCACGCCGTCCAGAAGGGCCAACGCCAACCGTGGACCAACCCCCGACACAGAGATCAGCGTCGCAAACAACGTCCGATCCTGCCGGCTCGAGAAGCCGTACAGGCTGAGTTCGTTTTCGCGGACGTGCAGATGGGTGTGCAGTTCGGCCGGCTCGCCGGGCGTGCTGTGTTGGGCGGCAACCGCTGACGTGACCCAGACGCGCAGACCGATCCCCCCGACGTCCAGCACAACGTGATCCTGTCCGTGGGCCCGTAGCCGGCCGCGTACGATGGCGATCATCGGTGTCTGGTGGGTCGGCGGATCAGCGTCTGGCTACGGTCTGGACCAACCGAGATCGTGGTGATCGGAACGCTGGCCAGATCTTCGACGAACTGGACATAGCGCTGGCCGGCGGCCGGCAGTTGATCGAACGACCGCACAGCACTGATGTCGTCTGACCAGCCTGGGAGTTCCGCATACACCGGTTGACATTCGGCCAGCGCCGACGCCACGGGCGGGAAGTCTTCGACCAAGGCAGCGTCGTGACGATATGCCGTGCAGATCGGGATGCGCTCGAATCCAGCGAGGACGTCCAGCTTGGTCAGAGCCAACTCGGTGAGGCCGTTCACGCGGGCCGCATAGCGCAGGGCAACGCCGTCCAGCCAGCCGGTGCGACGCCGGCGGCCCGTCGTCGTGCCGAACTCGCGCCCCTGCTCAACCAGCCGATCGCCGGCCGCGTCGTGCAGCTCGGTGGGGAAGGGGCCGGCCCCTACGCGAGTCGTGTAGGCCTTGGTCACGCCGACGATGCGGTTCAATGCTTGCGGCCCCACGCCGGTCCCGGTCAGTGCGCCGCCAACCCCGGTGGATGCGCTGGTGACGAAGGGGTAGGTGCCGTGGTCGATGTCCAGAAGAATGCCCTGCGCCCCTTCAAAGAGTACGCGCTTCTTTTCCTGGAGCGCCCGGTGCAGCAGGAGGCCGGTATCCGCGATGTGGGGGCGCAGCCGTTTGCTCCATGTGCAACACTGGACGAGCAGGTCCTCCGCGTTCACTGCGGGCCGGCCGGCGTGCTGTTCGAGCTGCCGGTTTGCGGCTGCGCATGCCTGACGAATCTCGTCTTCCGCCGTCTCGATGTCGGCCAGTTGGTGGATGCGCAGGCCCCTGCGGGCCGCTTTGTCTGCGTAGGTTGGCCCGATCCCGCGCCCGGTGGTGCCGATGGCGTTTGTGCCTCGTTCGGCCTCCGACGCGCTGTCAAGCAAGCGGTGGTAGGGCATGATGACGTGTGTGCGGTTGCTGATGCGCAGGCGGGAGATGTCAATGCCGTCGCCGGCCAGCCGGTCCATTTCGTCCAGCAGGCCCTGGGGGTCAACGACCATGCCGTTGCCCAGGATGCAGGTGACGTGGGGGTACAGGATTCCGGACGGAATGTGGTGCAGCTTCAGCGTGTGCTCACCGACAACGATCGTGTGGCCCGCATTTGGCCCACCCGCGTAACGCACAACGATGTCCGCGTCGGCAGAGAGCAGGTCGGTGATCTTGCCTTTCCCTTCGTCGCCCCACTGGGCGCCGAGAACGACTGTGCCGGGCATGTGGAAACTCCGTAGGCGAATGTGCGAATGAGCGAATCAGCGAATCGGTGAAACAATTGGCTGGCGGTGACGCTTTTTCGCCCAGTCTAATCGGTGAAGCGGTAGCGGAACAGGGTCCAGAGTGCCTGAACCCCGTCCCAGAACCCGATCTTCTTGCCCTCCTCGTACTCTCGACCGGTGTACGAGATCGGCACTTCGTAGATGCGAATGCCCCGCTTCAGGACTTTGGCGGTTACCTCCGGCTCAATCTCGAATCGGCGAGCGCGGAGGGGGATCGATTTGATGATGTCGGCGCGAAAGACCTTGTAGCATGTCTCCATGTCGCTCAGGATGCTGTCGTACAGGATGTTCGTGACCAAGGTCAGCAGTTTGTTGCCTACAGCGTGCCAGAAGAGCATGGCTTTGCGCGGTCCGCCAAGAAATCGGGAACCATAGACGACCTCCGCGCGGCCTTCCAGGATCGGGCGAATCAATTCCCCGTATTCGCGCGGGTCATATTCGAGGTCCGCGTCCTGGATCAGGATGATGTCGCCCCCAGCCGCTTCCAGGCCCGTACGGATGGCCGCGCCCTTGCCTTGGTTGTGGGGGTGCAAGAACACCTGAACATCGTCGTGGGCTTCCATCTGGCGCAGAATGTCTGCCGTACCGTCGGTGGAGCCATCATCCACGACGATGATCTCCTTCGGCAGCACGTCCACGGCCCGCACCCGGTTGATGATCTCTTCCACAGTCTGTTGCTCGTTGTACACCGGCATGATGACCGAGAGTTTCACAGTCGGTGTCCCTTCATGCAGACGTTGACTCACCGGGACTGCAATGCCTCGGCCATCGACTGGATGTGGGTCGGCGTGTTTCCGCAACAGGCGCCGATGTACTTCACGCCCAGGTCTCTCATGCGAAGAGCGTAATTGGCCATGGTCTGTGGCGTGGCGTCGAACACCGTGCGATCGCCATCCAGCCGGGGTACGCCGGCGTTGGATTGGGCGGCCAGGAGGGCGTCGGGGACCGCCTCACGTATTTGGCGGATGACCGTTTCGATTTCGGCCGGACCGTTGCCGCAATTCGCACCGATCAGGTCCGCTCCGAGTTCGGTCAGTCGTTTGGCCGCCTGTTCGGGCGAGACACCCATCATGGTGTGCAGCCGGGTATCGAATGTCATGGTACAGATCGCCGGCAGGTGCGTATTGTCGTTTACGGCTTCCAGCGCGGCGCGCACCTCCTCCAGATCGCTCATCGTCTCGATGATGAAGTAATCAACCCCCCCGACAGCCAACGCGCGCACCTGTTCTTCGAACGCTTCCTTCGCTTCGGAAAAGCTCAGATCGCCGTACGGCTCCAGGACCGAGCCGGTTGGGCCGATAGAACCGCCGACTAGTACGCCGTCGCCGGCTGCCTGGCGGGCCAATTTCGCGGCCATCACGTTCACGGCGTCGGCCTGGTCGCCCCATCCGTGCAGGTCCAGGCGTATGCGGTTGCCGCCAAACGAATTGGTCTGGATCGCGTTTGCGCCGGCTTCTATGTAGGCGCGGTGAACAGCAATGATTTCTGCCGGCCGCTCGACGTTCCACTCTTCCGGCGATTGCCCCAGGGCCAGGCCGCGGGACTGGAGCATGGTGCCCATCGCGCCGTCCCCCAAGATGAACGGACGTGTGGCTATCAGTTCGACAAATCGCGCACGGGCCAAGGTTTTCCCTGCCTTTCAGTTCTTCTTCGTGCAGCCTCCAGGTTGACACGCCGACAGTGACACTCTGGTTCCGATTGTACCGCTCTATTGCCCCTTTGTCAAACTGACAGTGCCGCCGGTTAGGCATTGCTCCCCGTTGAGCACGCCCAGGGCATGACCTGCCGGCCCGATTCCACAGCTACTGGCGGAGCCGGTGGCCAACCTCACCCCAAAGTTTTGCGCTACCCTCAGTCTCGGCAGTAAGGCTTTTCCAGAGAAATAGAGCAGCACTTCAATAACTTGGGGAACGCCCCCAGGCCCCCAATTCTGGGGGAGCAGAGCGATTCCCCCCAGAGTTGGGGGGTTAGGGGGGCCTGCCTGAGCAGTAACGCTGCCAGAAAGATATCACGAAGCCTGTTAGAATTCGCGAAATGTCTTCAAACGAGGTGGAAAAGCCCAAGGAACTCCCCAGTAGATTGCTTTTGCGAAGTATTGTGGGCTGCATCGAGAATCTGTTTGGGGGAACTATTCTATTAGAGTTCCCTAACTTGACAACGCAAACGATACGGGCTATAATTGTATGAATAGTTCGCACCGGCTCTGAGCGACCCTCTATCCCGGGACGTGAACGCACTTTTCAACCCACATCTCACCCTCCAGTCCTTTGCTATCACGCGGCCCCGCTGGCCGCACAATGGTTGTTGATCGGTGACTGCGCCGCTAGAGGTGTTGCGGCCCTGACGCTCATGAGGAGGGAGCGCACATGGATATCACCACGGTCAGCCAACTCTACGACAACTGTGTGACGGACTACGGCCCCAGCACGGCCATTCGCTATCATGGGCAGTCAATAACCTATGCCGAGATGGGCGATCAGGCCTACCGGCTGGCGAATGCCCTCCACGATCTAGGGTTGCGCAAGGGCGACCGCGTGGCGTTTCTCATGGCGAACTGCCCTGAATACATTTTCACCGAGTATGCGCTGACAAAACTTGGGGTAGCGCGGGTGCCGTTGGCGGTACTGCTTGGTTCGGACGATCACATCTACATGATGAACCACTCCGAGGCCGTAGCCCTGGTTTACCACGAGAAGCTCCGTGACCGCGTGCTGGACATGATCCCTCGGCTGGAAACTGTGCGCAGCTTCATCTGCGTCAGCGATGACGCCAGTCGTGTGCCGGAAGGCCACATCCACCTGCAGGACCTGCTCGCCCGTTACGGGCCGGAGCCGCCGGCTGTGGAGGTCACACTGCAGAACCTGTGCGGCCTGTACTACACCGGCGGCACGACCGGCCGGCCGAAAGGCGTCATGCTCTCGCACCGCGCCTGGGTGAACGCTGTGATGATGGAGATGCTCGAACTGAGCCTGGGCCGCGAAGAGACGTTCGCCTACATGACGCCGCTCACGCATGCCGGCGGCGTCTTGTTGCTGCCCGTATTGCTGCGGCGCGGCACCTGCGTGGTGATGGACGGCTTCAGCCCCCAAGCCTTTCTGGAGCACGTTGAACAGGAGAAAGTGACTGCCTCGTTGTTCGTGCCCACCATGATCTATGCTCTCCTTGACTATCCCGATCTGGACGAATACGATACGTCCAGTCTGCGCAACATCTTGTATGGTGCTGCACCCATCGCTCCGGAACGACTCAAGCAGGCGATCAACCGCTTTGGGCCGGTCTTCTCCCAGTTCTACGGACAGACGGAAGCGCCGATGATCCTGGCCGCGTTGCCCAAAGAGGAGCATGTGATCGCCGATGCGGAGCGCGAGCGGCAGGTCTTCTCGTCCTGCGGGCGACCGACCATGACCACCCAAATTCGGTTGGTGGATGCCGGCGGCCGCGACGTTCCCACCGGCGAGGTGGGTGAGATTCTGGCCCGCTGCACCTTCATGATGGACGGCTACTTCAAGGATCCCGAAAAGACGGCGGACACCATCGAAGATGGCTGGCTGCACACCGGTGACATGGCCCGCCGCGACGAGGAGGGCTTGCTGTACATCGTAGACCGCGCCAAAGACATGATCATCAGCGGAGGTTTCAACATCTACCCGCGCGAAGTCGAGGACGTCCTCTTCGAACACGAGGCGGTCAAAAGCGCCGCCGTTGTCGGTGTGCCCAGCGAAAAGTGGGGCGAGGAAGTGAAGGCGGTTGTCGTGCTCCACGAAGGCCAGACGGCTACCGAGGCCGATCTGATCGCCTTCGTCAAGGCACGCAAGGGGAGCGTGATGGCCCCCAAGTCGGTAGAGTTCTGGGAGTCCATCCCCCTGACAAACCTGGGCAAACTAGACAAGAAGAAGATTCGTGCCCTGTACTGGGAAAAACGAGAGCGCCAAGTGTAACTACGTCGCGCACGCGCGCAGAAAGGAGGATGTAACCGTTCAGCACCCCCTGAATCTGCCACGAATTACACGAAAAAAGCAAAAAAATTCGTGAAATTCGTGGCAAAAAAGAGATTGAAGCAAAGGTGTTTCCAGGGTAGCCCCTAAAGGCTTACAGGAGGATGAGTATTGTCCCAGAGACCAACAGACAGGAGGATCACACATCCGTCGTTCAATAACCCGCCGGTGTGACCGGCAGAATCAGAGGGGGATTAAACCATGATTCTAAGTTCCGAAGATACGATTAGGGAGTACACCGAAAAAGGCTGGTGGGGCAACGACACGATCCTGGACCTGTTCCTCAGGGACGTGGCCGAACGCTCCGATGTCGTTGCGCTGGTGGACCCGCCGAACCGCGCCACCTTCACCGTGGGCGAGCCCCGGCGGCTGACCTTCGCGCAGACGAAAGAGGCCGCCGAGAGGCTTGCCGTCGCGTTCGCCGAGGCCGGGATCGAGATGGATGACATCCTCATGGTCCAGCTTCCCAACGTCGTGGAGTTGGCCATCGTTTACCTGGCGGCGGCTTATGTTGGCGCCATCGTCAGCCCTGTGCCGGTGCAGTACCGCACCTATGACCTGGAGCGAGTGATGAAGCTCACCGAACCGGTGGCCTTCATCACCACCAACCGCTTCAGCGACTTTGACTACGTGGCGATGGTGCAGGGAATGCAGGGCGACTTCCCTTCGCTCAAGACCATCTTTGGGCTGGGCGATGGCCTGCCCGACGGCGTGCGTTCGCTCACCACTATCCTGACCACGCCGGCCAGCGGCGAACCGCCACGCGCGGACGTCTCGGCCAACGACATCTTCACCATCTGCTGGACATCCGGCACAGAGGCCGACCCGAAAGGCGTGCCCCGCAGCCACAACCACTGGATTTGGATTTCCTATGCTTCGGTCGATGGCTGCGAATTCGATCCCGGCCACCGTCTGCTCAACCCCTTCCCCATGATCAACATGGCCGGCATCGGCGGCATGTTCGTGCCCTGGCTGGTGGTCGGCGGCACGCTCGTCCTGCACCAGCCGTTCGATCTGCAGGTCTTTCTGGGCCAGATCGTCATGGAGAAGATCCATTACACCGTGGCGCCTCCGGCGCTGCTCAACATGCTGCTCATGCGCCCAGAAGTGCTCGAGAAGGTGGACCTCAGCACGATCAAGAACATCGGCTCCGGCGCTGCGCCGCTCTCGGCCTGGATGGTCACCGAGTGGCAGGAAAAGTACGGAGTCCACATCCTGAACATCTTCGGCTCCAACGAGGGTGCCTCTTTCACCAGCGGGATTAAGGAGTTCCCGGACCCGGCGATGCGGGCGCAGTACTTCCCCCGGTTCGGTGTACCGGAGTACACGTGGGAGTCGCGGGTGGCCGCCCAAATGCGCACCAAACTGGTGGACGAAAACGGGCAGCAAGTCACCGAGCCGGGCGTTTCCGGCGAGATGGCGATCAAGAGCCCCGGCATCTTCCCCGGTTACTTCAAGCGCCCGGACCTGACCGACAAGGCGTTCGATGAGGACGGGTACTTCTACACTGGCGACCTGTTCGAGATTGGCGGGGAGAGCGGTAACGCCAACGCCTACCGCTTCGTGGGCCGTGTCAAGGACATCATCAATCGCGGCGGCATGAAGATTTCGGCTGAAGAGATCGAGGGCCTGATCATGGGCCATCCCAAAGTGGCCGATGTGGCCGTGGTCGGTTACGCAGACGAGGTGCTCGGCGAAAAAGCCTGCGCTGTCGTCGTCGCCAAGGAAGGAGAGGAGATCACCCTGGACGAGATCGTCGCCTACCTCAAAGAGAAAGACATCGCCATCTACAAGCTGCCGGAAAAGCTGATCGCTCTTGATGCCCTGCCGCGAAACCCGCTCGGCAAGGTGCTGAAACGCGATCTGCGAGGAATGGTGGCCTAGTCCATGGACTTCCGCCTGACTGAAGAACACGTGTTCATCCAGGATACCATCGGTGCCTTTCTCCGGCGGGAGTGCCCGCGCGAGAAAGCGCATGCGCTGGACCAGGCAGGCACAATCCCAACAGACCTGCTCCGCAAGATTGCCGGGATGGGCTTTTGCGGCCTGAATGTGCCGGAATCGTTTGGCGGCGGCGGGCAGGACATGCTGGGGGCATCGCTGGTGGCCGAGGCGCTGGCGGCGGTGTCCCCTCCTCTGGCCGTGCTGTACGCCGGCGTCACATTCACTGCCGGGGCTGTCCTTTCGCGGCTGGCCGACGACGCGCAAAAGGCCCGCTACTTGCCAAGCGTGGCGGTGGGCACGCTGGCCGCTTCGGCTCTGCTGGGCGGTCCCGAAACGGAGCCAGGCGTGACCGGCGAACGCACGCCGGATGGCTTCTTGCTGGCCGGGCAGGCTCCCTTCGCGCTGCTGGCGGAGCCGGCCGGGTTGCTGATCGTGCAGGTACAGCATGAGGATGCTTCAACGTTCGTCCTGGTGCCCGCCGATGCGCCCGGTCTGCAAATCAGCCCGGCGGAATTGGTGGGCATGCGCGGCACCGGTGCCGTGTCCGTAACCTTCGCGGACGTGGCCCTTGGGCCGGAGAGTGTGCTGGGCGGGCCGGCGGCCGTTGGGCAGGGGGTGGTGCAGGCCGAGACGATCGCGGCCATTGTCCGGCTGGCGAGGGCGGCGATTGCGTTGGGGCTGGCGCAGGGCGCACTGAACTATGCCGCCGGGTACGCCAGAGGGCGTGTGCAGTTTGGCCGGCCGATCGCCCGCTTTGAGGCGATCCTGCACATGCTGGTTGATTTGACCGTCGATCTGCAATCCGCCCGCTGGCTCTTGCATCACGCCTGCTGGCTGGCCGATCAAAAGGAGCCATTTGCCTTGGAGGCCGCCATGGCCTGTCTGCAAGCGGTCGAATTGGCGCGACAGGCCGGTCTGCAAGGCGTACAGATTCTCGGCGGCTACGGGTACATGGCCGAGTATGACGCCGCCCGCTACATGCGCGACTCGCTGGTCTTGTTCAACGGGGGCGAGCCCTCTCCACTGTTGAAAAATGCGATAGGCGACCTGGCCGGATTGAGGGAGAGCAGCGAATGAACAACCCGAGAGGAACGATCGCCGTTGTCGGCATCGGGGAAGTACCCACCGGGCGCTACCCGGATCGCAGTCCCATTGAGTGCGCGGTGGAGGCCGCGCGGCAAGCCATTCTGGATTCGGGCCTTGACCACACCCACATCGACACCGTCATCCCGACCACCGCGCTGTGCTGTCCGGAGTTCAACACCGACTTGGTCACCGGCCGGCTGGTGGAAGAGCTAGGCCTGCGGGTCAATAACAACCTGCAAGTGTTTGCCGGCGGTGCGACCAGCGCTATCATGCTCAAACTGGCCGCCGGATTGATCATCACCGGCGTTTCCCGCGCCATCCTGTTTGTCCACGCCGATAAGCTGGGCACCAGTATCAGCGGGCAGGAGGGCATTGACCTGTTTTCTACCGCCGGCATCTCGAAAGAGTGGGAGGTCCCTTTCGGCATGCACTACTCGGCCGTCGCGGGCCTGATCACGCAGCGGTACATGTTTGAAACGGGCACCACACCCGAACAGCTTGCCGCCGTGTGCGTCTCCAACCGCAAATGGGCGCAATTAAACCCCAACGCCATGTTCCGCAAGCCCCTTTCCGTTGAGCAGGTACTGGCCTCGAAGATGCTTTCCTCGCCGCTGCATGCGTATGAGTCGAACATGCTGGCCGACGGCGGGGTGGCCTTCGTGGTCACCTCGGCCGGCCGCGCGCGCGAACTGGCCGGCCGCCGGCCGGCTTACCTGCTGGGCGAAGGCTCCCGGGTGACCCATTTCGCGCTCTCACAGGAGCCGGACCTGACTCGTTTCGGGTATGGCGTAGCCGCTGCCGAGGCGTACGAAATGGCCGGGCTGTCCCCGCAGGATATCGACCTTGCCGAGTTGTACGATTCCTATCCCGTGTTCCAGCTCATCGCGTTGGAGGAATTGGGGCTCTGCGAACGCGGCACGGCCGGCGCTTTCGTACACGAGGGCGGCACCTGGCCGGGCGGCAAACTGCCGATGACAACCAACGGAGGTATGCTTTCCCAGGGTCACACCGGCGCGGGCGGCGGGATCGCCATCCTCGTTGAGGCGGCACGCCAGCTCATGGGCCAGGCCGGCGAGCGTCAAGTGCCCGATGCCCGTTTCGCCATCGAGACGGCCACAGGCGGCACGTACGTGGATGCCCATGTCACCATTCTGGGGAACGAAATCCCCAGCGCATGAGGCGGAGGAGTGCCATGACCGCAAAACCCACCCCACCGATGACACCCTGGACGCGACCGTTCTGGGAGGCAACCCGCGAGGGCCGGCTGATCATCCAGCGATGCACGACCTGCGGGCGGCACGTATTCTACCCGCGCCGGCTCTGCCCCTTCTGCTTCGCGGATACGCTGGACTGGGTTGAGGCCTCCGGGCGAGGCGAAGTTTACTCCTTCACGGTGGTGCAGAGCAACGCGCCGTCGGCCTTTTTGTCCGACATGCCTTTTGTGATCGCCATCGTGGAGCTGGAAGAAGGCGTGCGTATGATGAGCAACCTTGTGGACTGCGATCCCGAATCTGTCCGTTGCGGCATGACCGTTGCGGTCACATTTAGGCCGCTGACCGACACGATCACACTGCCTCTGTTTCGACCCACCGCCGGATAAGGGGGCCTCAAACAGGAGAAGAGACGAATGCCCGAAAAATACTGGGAAGATTTCCACGTGGGCGATGAATTCACCAGCCAGGGAATCACCGTCACGGAGACGCACATCGTCAACTGGGCGGGACTGACGATGGATTACTACCCCCTGCACGTGGACAAAGAGTATGCAGCCCAAACGCCGTTCAAGCAGCGTGTGGTGCACGGCCCGCTGACCTTTGCGCTGGCCGTGGGCTTGATGGGCATGACCGGCGCGGCCAAAGACTCGGTCATCGCCTGGCTGGGCGTGGACAACATGACCATCCCGGCCCCGGTCTTCATCGGCGACACCATTCGCCTGCGGGCAGCAGTGACCGAACTGCGCGAGACGCGTAAGCCCCCACAAGGATTCTGCAAGATGCGCTATGCGGTCACCAACCAGCGCGACGAGTTGGTGATGGCGTTTGACATGAATTTCCTGATGCACAGAAGGCCGCAGCCATGACCCCACCGCTTGACATGAGGCATATCCGCGACATGACAAGCGCGTTCGTGGAGCAGGCCATCCTCGTTGATGAGGCCCGCCGGATCGACCGCGAGGATGTTTACCCGCACCATCTGCTAGCAGCGTTTGGCCAGACCGGCCTGTTTGGGATCAACATCCCGGAGGAGTATGGCGGGATGGGCGGCAACTCCATCGACGCGCTGCCGGTGTACGAGGAACTGTCGCGCCGCCTGCCGGTGCTGGCCTGGGTGATCGGGAACATCATGCTGTATGGCAACGAGATTATCGGCACGCATGGCAGTGAGGCCCAGAAAGCCCGTTTCCTGCCCGCGCTGGCCGAGGGTCGTCTTCATTTCAGCTTTGCCCTCACTGAGCCGGACTCCGGGTCGGATGCGGCCAGCATTAGCATGAGAGCCACAGAGCGCGACGGCGCTTACTGGCTCACCGGCAGCAAGATGTTCATCACCGGCGCGTCCGTCAGCGACGTGGTGGTAACGTTGGCCCGCACCGCGCCGGCCCGTTACAAGGGCATCACCGCGTTTCTGGTGGATACCGGCACGCCGGGCTACAGCGCCCGCCCGCTCGAGAAGCTTGGCTATCACGGGTCTGGTACCTGCGCTGTGCATTTCGACCATGTGCGTGTGCCCCCGGAGGATATCCTCGGCGGCCCGGATTGCCTTCACCAGGGTTGGTGGCAGATGGTTTCCCTGCTCAACAGCGAGCGCCTGGCGCTTTCAGCCTGCGCGGTCGGCATCGGGCGGGCCGTGCTGGATGAGGTCATCGCTCATGTGCGTGAGCGTTATCCGGGCGACTCCGTGCGCTACCAGGGGATCCGCCATGCCATCGTTGAGATGGCCACCGAACTGGAGGCTGCCCGTCGTCTGATGGCGCACGCGGCCGGCCTGCACCGGCAGGGTGTGGAGTGCCTGCGGGAAACCTCGATGTCGAAGCTTTATGCCTCCGAAGTGGCCAAAAAGATCGCACTCCGCAGCGTGGACCTGATGGCCCCGTACGGCGGCACATTCGCCTGTGCTGCCCAGTGTTTCCTGCGCGATGTGCTGGTGCTGTCGATTGGCGGTGGCACCAGCCAGATTCAGAAAAACATCATCGCCAAAACGCTGAGCTTGTGAGGGAACCGAAACCATGGCCGAGACCAATCAACAGCAATACAAAGCCCGCATCCTGGAGGCCGCCAAAGTGCTCTTTACTCGCTATGGCTTTCGCAAGACGACCGTGGACGAGATCGCCGAGTGGGCTGGCATGGCCAAGAGCACCATGTACAAGGTGTTCCGCACCAAGGAGGAGATTCTTGCCGAGCTGGTCGTCTCGGAGGCGCGGGCGTTCCGCCGCGCCTACATGACTGAGATCAAGAAACTGGACGATCCGCTCAGGAAAATCGAGATGCTCTGCCGCGAGAGTAGCAACTATTTCAACAGGTATCCATTTCTGGGGCGTGTCATGGTGGATGAGGAGCGGCGCTTCACGCCATTCCTGCGCAACGAGGTTAGCTTTGTGGAGGACGGTATCCGCGAGATCATCACCAAGCTGCTGCACTGGGGCCTTGAGGCTGGGGCACTGCGTCCGCTGAATGTGCCCGATGCGGTCGAGACGATCCTTGCGCTCATGTGGACATTCGCCTATCACCAGACGCCAGGCGACGCCGAAAACTCGGAATGGGTGACCTTCGTGCTCAACGGGATCAAGTCACCGGAAGGGGATGGATAGCGTGGAGCGCCCCCCGGCCCAGCCCCCCTCAGTCCCCCCCCACTTTGGGGGGCTAGGGGGGCTGGGGGAGCGCATTCCCCCAAAAGCCTGCCCTGAGCAGCGTCGAAGGTGGGGGGGGGTAGGGGGCATGACGTTCTGCTCGTCCCGAAGTATGGAGAAGAGTAAGCGTTCAGGGACTACCCTGGAAACAACTGCTTCAAACCCTTTTTCGCCAC
>CAZDTE010000051.1:0-21332 GCA_964508275.1 uncultured Ardenticatenales bacterium | reverse complement strand
AAGCCTTAATCCGTGCAATCCGTGGCAGATTCCGGAGGTGCTGAACGGTTACGCCCCGGAAAGCGAAGCTATCTCCTGCTCGTGGCCACGGCACACCCATCGCTATCCCCTCGATCCCCCTACCCCCCGAACGCGAGCTTTGACACGCACTGTGCGCTGCGGTATAATGGGCGACGATTGGCTGGGCCACCGCGAGCCGAGTTCCGCGACAGGCCCTTATGCGACACACAGCGAGAGGCCGAGGAGAATCGCCATGCCGTCAGATACCGGAGAGCAGACGCACGTTCCAGCTACCAGCCGCCCAGCCTTATCCCGGCCTACCATCCCGCAGCTTGGTGGGTACGGAATCGTCGGGCTGTTCATCATCGCCGGGGCCGAGTTGTTGCTGGTCATGCAGGTCAGAATCGTGCAGGCTTGGTTCACGCCTATCGTGTGGACCGGTTACATCTTGCTCGTGGACGACCTGGTGTTTCGCCTCCGGGGTCGCTCCCTGCTCCGCAACCGGCGTCGCGAGTTCTTGATGATGCTCCCGCTGTCGGTCGGCTTCTGGCTTATTTTCGAGGTCTACAACTTCCGCCTGCAGAACTGGTTCTACATCGGCCTACCCGACACGATCTGGCTGCGGGACATCGGTTTCTTCTGGGCCTTCGCAACCATCCTGCCGGGCATCTTCGAGACCGCCGAGTTGCTCGAAG
The DNA here is from genome assembly GCA_964508275.1 of uncultured Ardenticatenales bacterium. Classification (GTDB taxonomy): domain Bacteria; phylum Chloroflexota; class Anaerolineae; order Ardenticatenales; family JAADHH01; genus CAZDTE01. Next base: position 20,637 of record CAZDTE010000051.1, on the reverse strand, counting down.
GGTTGGGTATTCTACGAAACCGAAGAACGCCGCCCATCCGTTTTTCCGGGCGGCTCCATCTGCTGGCCGTGCTGACCGGTCTGATCTTTCTGGTCGTCCCTCCGCTGCTTCCTTTGCCACTGGCTGCCTACACCTTTGGCTTTGTCTGGCTGGGCTTCATCCTGGTCCTAGATCCGTTGAACTATCGCTGGGGAGCCGAGTCGCTGCTCGCGCAGTGGGAGCAGGGCCGCTGGAGGCGCACCCTGACCGTACTGCTGGCCGGGTTGATCTGCGGCCTGCTGTGGGAGTTCTGGAACTACTGGGCCATCGGCAAGTGGATTTACGCCGTGCCGATACTCTCGGACATCAAACTGTTTGAGATGCCGGTGGCCGGCTTCTTGGGCTTCCCGCCGTTCGCGCTGGAGTGCTACGTCATGTACAATACGGCCCGACGCTTCCTGGCCGGCCACCTGTGGGCGACGGAGAGGGATCATCGAACGTGACTGTAGTAAGCAAACAGCCACCACAGTGGACGCACGCGGTCGTTCTGGGCTTCGTCCTGGTCATGGCCTTGTGGCTCCGGCTACCCGGCCTGGCCGCCGAACGCTTCCACGAGGACGAAGCGATCTACAGCGCCTGGGCGCTCCAGTCAGCCACCGGGCAAGACATCGGGTTCGATCACACCGCCATCGACAAGCCACCCATCTTCCTCGCCCTGGTGTCTCTGGCCTTCCGAATCGCCGAACCGACTGAGGCGGCCGCCCGCTGGCCCAACATGATCGCCGGCCTGCTCATCGTTGCCCTGACCTTCCGGCTAGGTCACCGTCTCTACGATCGCCGCACCGGGCTCCTGGCTGCCGCGGTGGTCGCCGCTTCGCCGTTCGCCATCGCCTTTGGTCCCACCGTGTTCACAGACCCGTGGATGGTCGTCTTCTTGCTGGGTTCCCTGGAGGCTGCCGCCGCCGGCCGGGCCGAAGTCGCCGGCCTGTTCGCCGGCCTGGGGGCCATGACCAAGCCAACCGCCCCCCTGTTCTTGCCGCTGATCGTGGCTGTGCTGTTGCTGTTCGGCACAGACGTGGGAAGGCCACCTTCCGACCGCTGGTGGCCCTCCCTGCGCCGCTTCCTGATCGGCTTCGGCCTGGTGATCGCCGTTGGCCTGGCCTGGGACGCGACACGTCACCAGCGCCCCGGATTCCTCTTCTACGGTGCGGGCGGGTACGGTGGTCTATCCCTGGCCCGGCCGGCGAGCTGGGCTTCCCGGCTGAGCGGCTGGCTCACGTGGCTCAGCCTCTTCACCGCATCCGCCTGGCTAAACGTGCTGGCCGTCAGCGGGATTGCCGGCCTCTTGCTACGCAGTATCCGGCGAGGCAGTGACCCGCGCATCCTCGCCGACCGGCTGCTGGCCGGATTCATCATCCTGTACTTACTCACCCAGTGGGTGTTCACGTTTCACGTGTGGGACCGCTATTTGCTGGGGCTCGTTCCCCTGGCTGCGCTGCTGCTGTCCCGCGCCTTCATCTGGCCACCGGAAGCGCTCGCCAGCCGCTGGGGCGACCGGCGCGACCCCCGACGCACCGTCGCCTACTCGGCGGCCGTGACCCTGTTCCTCGTGCTCGCCATGATGCCCCAAGCCGTCCGCGCTTCGCGCGGCGGATATCCGCTCGGCGGGGACCACGGCGCGTACCAGGGCATCGACCAGATGGCCACGTATCTCAGACAAAACGTTCCGGCCGACAGCATCATCTTCCACTACCGCCTCCGCCGGCACTTCGCCTACTATCTATTCAGCGCGCCGTTCGACTTCCGCTGGTACAGCACGCCGGACAGTCTGGCCACGCAGGCTACCCAAGCGCCCGGCAGGCCGCGATTCGTGGTGATCCCCGACTGGCACGACCCACAGCCCGTGGCCGGTGCCCTGACCGCGGACGGCTTGCGCTGGCAGATTGCCCACCAGGCCCACCGGCGGGATGGCACGATCTCGTTTACGCTCTACCGCATCCTCGGACCATCGCCGTCGTGAAGCGAAAAGACCTGCTGGCGCTCTCTCTGCTTGCCCTCCTGGCCATAGTTTTCTTCTGGAAGCTGGCGCTGACCAACCGTGTCCTGGCCGGCGTGGACCTGTTCACCTTCTTCTACCCATACCGCGACTACGCCTCGCGAACCTTGCTGGCCGGCCGGCTTCCGTTGTGGAATCCGCATATCTTCCTCGGCGTACCGTTCTTGGCAGACAGCCAGACCGCTCTGTTCTATCCGCTGCACTGGCCCCTGCTCGGCCTGTCCGCGCCACGGGCCATTGCCTGGTCCATTGTGGTCCACATATTGCTGGCCGGTGCAGGAACGTACCTGTTCGCGAGACGCGTCGGCGGAATCGGCGTGGCCGGTAGTTTGGTCGCCGCGATGGTCTTTTCCCTGGGGGGCTTCTTGGGTGCGCAGGCCGAGCATGTCAACCAACTCAACACCGCCGCCTGGCTGCCGTGGCTGCTGATCGTCCTCAATCGGGCGCTGGCCGGCCGGCGGTGGGCGATGCCGGCGGGTGGCGTTGTCGTCGCCGTGATGCTGTTCGCTGGTCACGCGCAAGCGGCCTACATCAACCTGGCCGGCATGGCCATCTTCGCGCTTGTTCGACTGCAAGGTAGCCAACCATCGGGTTGGCGATCACCGGCCCGCTGGCGTCGCGCCCTCGGCCCGCTGGCGGCGATGTCGCTGCTGGGAGCAGGGCTCGCCGCCGTGCAACTGCTGCCGACAGCAGAACTTTCACGCCTCTCCATTCGCGCCGGCGGACTTTCTTACCGCCAGGCCGTCTCGTTTTCGTTTGACCCGCGCCTGGCCTTGCGCGGATTGCTGCCCACGTTCGGTTACGACATCCCCTTGTTCAGCGAATACGTGTCCTACGCGGGCGTGCCGGCCCTGCTGCTCGCCTGGCTGGGGTGGCGAAGCTCGCCGGGTCGGCGAAGCTCGCCGGGTCGGTGGCTTCCCCGGTTCGCCGCCGTCATGACGGCAACCGGTCTGTTCCTGGCCCTGGGCGTTTTCAACCCCGCCTACTACCTCCTCTATCGCCTGGTGCCCGGGTTTTCCTGGTTTCGCGCGCCGGCCCGCTGGATGCTGCTGTCTGTGTGGGGGCTGGCGCTTCTGACCGGGTTGGGGATGGACCGGGCGAGCGGAAACATCGCCGGGCGAGTGCGCGCACACGCGGTGCAATTCGCGTTCTTGACGGCGGGAATCGTCGCTGCCCTCAGCCCGTTCGTGCCGCGCCCGCCGTGGATCGTGTATGCCGTCTGGCTGCTGTTTCTGGGCCTTGGCCTGATCCTCTGCACGCTGCGAGACCGTCTCGGACGGCCCCTGCCGTACGCCGCCCTGTGGGTCTTCGCCATCGCCGTGGAGCTGTTTTGGGCACGCCGCGCCCTGGCCCACACTCACCCGACCGCACCCCAGGCGGTCAACGACCTCCGCGCAAGCATTGCCCATCTGCGTACCGACCCCGGCCTGTTCCGGGTGCTCAGTCTTTCTGCGCTGACGTGGGACCCCGGCGACCTGGCAGACATGCAGACCATCTGGCACGACAGCATCTCGGACCGGGAAATGTACGACCTGGTGGTGGCGACCAAGGAAAAGGAAATCCTGGCCCCGAACCTGCCGATGCACTACGGCTTGCAAAGCGTCGATGGCTATGGCGGCGGCATCCTGCCGCTGGCCCGTTACAGCGCCGTGCAGCGTGCCCTCCTGGCGACAGCCACTGGCCGGTCGGCTTCGGAGATCGTCATCAATCCCGACGGCCGGCTTCGCGAACGCTTGCCGGATGTGCCGCCGGCCTCGTTGCTGAGCCTGCTGAACGTCAAGTACGTGATTCGCGACAAGCTGGACGACCGCTGGGTGGACGGCGTGTATTACGACCTGGGTCTGAAGATTTCCCTCCTCAAGCCCCAGCGCCCCGTCTTGAACCTCTCGGATGTGCCAGATTTCTGGGCCGGTGGATTGGGCCTGGTTTCGAGCGTCACCCGATCCACGCCGATGGCCGCGGGCGAGCCAGTCGCCGAGGTCGTGGTGACCGGCCAGCAAGGCCAACAACACCGCTGGGTCGTGCGTGCTGGCCGGGAAACTGGCCAGGCCCAGATGACGGACGATGGGCAGGCCCGCCCCATCCGTCAAGGGCCGGACGGCACGGAGTACCTGGCCCTGTGGGATTGGGGGGAACTCCTGCGCCCTCAGCAAATCGAGGTGCGAGCGCTTCGTCAGGACACGGAGGTCATTGTCCGGGGCATTACGCTGCGCGAACAACGCACCGGCACATTCGACAGCGTGACCGTAAACCCCGCCTTCGCCCTGACCCACAGCGGCGATGTGAAGATCTACCAGAATCGACTCGTGCTGCCCCGTGCATTCCTGGCGTTCCAGGCCGAGGCGGCGTCAGATGATGCCGTGCTGGCGACCCTGCAAGACAAACGCTACCGGCCCCAGGACCTGGTCTACCTGGCCGTGGACCAGGCCGCCGCCATCCCCCCCAGCGGGGGGGACCGAGGGGGGGAGAGCGCCAAGGAGGGCCGTGCCGTTATCCGCCGCTACGATCCGGAGCACGTGGAGATTGACGTCGCTACGCCCGCGCCTGCCTATCTGGTGCTGACCGACTCGTACTATCCTGGCTGGCGGGCCTGGATCGACGATGTACCGGCGCCGATCCTGCGCGCCGATCTTCTGTTTCGGGCGGTGCGGGTCCCGGCCGGGGATCACCGCGTCCGGTTCGCGTTCCAGCCGCGCAGCCTGCGCTGGGGTGCAGCCATCAGCCTGCTCACGGCTCTGGGCATCGCCGGCTGGCATCTTGTCAGAAAAGGCTAGCTGTGTTATACTGATCTCCATGCACACCTACAGCGTCAAGCGGTTGGAAGAAGAAGGAAACCTTTCTCCCCAGTCTTGGGATACATTCGTTGCCGAATCGCCGTGGGGCCATGTGCTGCAGACGTATCGCTGGGGCCAGTTCAAAGCAGAGTTTGGCTGGCACCCGATTCGTCTGGTGGCGATGAAGGACTCGGTCCTGGTAGGCGTGGCCCAGGTGTTGCTGCGACCGCTTCCGCTTGGGCAAGCGATTGCCTATCTCCCACGCGGGCCGGTAATCAACCCGCAGGATAGCACGACACAGCGACTACTCCTGGCCGGGGCAAATGCTGTGGCCCGACAACACCGGAGTGTATTCCTCAAGGTGGAGCCCGGCTGGGGCGAGGACAGGGACGACCCGGCGCTGTGGCAGGAACTCGGCATGCTGCCCGCCGACTCGGTACAACCCCGCAGCACCATCATGCTGGATCTGTCCGGCACGGACGAAGAGTGGCTGGCGCGCATGAAACAGAAGACTCGCTACAACATCCGCTTGGCCAAACGCAAGGGTGTGGAGATACGCGAAGGCACCCGTGACGATCTGCCGATCTTCCATGACCTGATGGTCATCACCGGGCAAAGGGATGGTTTTGCGGTCCGTGGCTTATCCTACTTCCAGAAAGCGTGGGACCTGTTTGCACCTGAAGGCATGGCAACGTTGCTCCTGGCATCGTTCGAAGGACAGGTGCTGGCCGGCCTTATGCCTTTTGCCTGCGGGTACACAGCCTGGTACATGTACGGTGCATCGTCGAACCGCCATCGGAACAAAATGCCCAACTATGCCTTGCAGTGGGCCGCTATGCGGTGGGCAAAAGCACATGGGTGTAGCCGGTATGATCTGTGGGGCATCCCCGACGAGCCCGACCCGTCAGCGGCAAGCGGTAGTTCCCTCTGGGGTGTTTATCGATTCAAGAAAGGGTTTGGGGGGCATTTGTTCCGCGCTGCGTGCAGCTATGATGTGGTGTTCTCACCGCCCCTCTACTGGGCCTATCAACGCATACAACAGTGGCGGCGCACTGCGGCGCGGCTTCGTGGGCCTGGGACTGGTAGTTGACTTATGGGACAACTCACGGTATAATCCTACTGATCTCGCACCTACTCTGTCATGCCGCTGTGGCATCCACGGCGGCTTGGCCATGACAAGGGGTGAGCAAATACCTGAACTCAATCGGTTTTGACGTGCAGCCTTTCCGTTGCAGGGTCTAGCAGATGGCACTAACAGGACACCTACGCGATTTCAGCCTGACCCAACTCCTGAACCTGGTAAACCTGGCGAATAAGACCGGGGAATTGCGGCTGGAGAGCAACCAGGGGCAGGCCGGTCTCTTCTTTCGGGAAGGGCGACTCATTGACGCAGGACTGAATTGGAACCATGAGGGAGGCTTGTTGTCCCTGCTCTTGGATTCCGGCAAGATCACCGAGGACCAGCTGCAAACGGTTCGGGCGCACGCCAAGGGGCGCAGCGACAAAGAGATGGGGCTTGTGCTCGTCAATGCCGGGTACGTCACCCAGAGTGACGTCCTGCAAGTCATCCGCAAACACCTCCTGGATGTGGTATACACCTTATTCACGTGGGCGGACGGTAAATTCTCCTTCCAGGCCAACATTTCCCCACCAGACGATCATATCGCCGTGCCCATAAGCCTCGACGGTATTATCATGGAGGGAAGCCGCCGCGTTCAGGAGTGGGAATGGCTGCAATCCACGTTGCCCAACCTGGACGTCGCTTTGCGCTTCGCCGAAAAACCGGGTGCCAGCATACATGACATTAAGCTCAGCGTCGAGGAGTGGCGCGTCATCTCTTTCATCAGCCCTCGCAATACGATCCGGCAGATCGCCCGGTACAACAAGATGAGCGAGTTTCAGGTTCGAAAGATTGTGGCCGGGCTCATGAAGAAGGGGCTGATTGAAGTGGTGGGCGCAGCGGCAACTGCCCCCGCCAGGCCGATCAGCAGACCGGCGTCAAGGCCGGTCAAAGCGCCGCCCGTTCGAAAGGGAATCATCGTGCGCTTGATTGATCGTATACGAGGCCTCTAGCCGGTTCTGTATGTTGCGTTCCTTGGGCCGTGCAGCAGAAAGGACCCTCCAGGTGCAGACAGTCAAGATGGTGGTCACAGGGCCATTCAGCTCCGGAAAGACTGAATTCATACGCTCGATTAGCGAGATCGACGTCGTGTCCACCGAACGCAGAATATCGGACGAAACCGCTTCTGTGAAGGACGACACGACAGTGGCCATGGATTTCGGTCGCATCACTGTGGACGACGAACTGGTCCTCTACCTCTTCGGAACTCCAGGCCAAAAGCGGTTCGATTTCATGTGGGAGATTCTGTCCGAAGGGATGCTCGGTTTCATCGTCTTGGTGGACAGCACAAGATCGGACACGTTTCACGAAGCTCTGCAAATCCTGAACACGTTCCAGGGGTACGCAGGCACCCCGTTTGTCATCGCGGCCAACAAGCAGGACTTGCCCGATGCCTGGGCAGCCCAAGACTTGCAGATAGCGCTCGGCCTGGACAATGGAATCAAGGTTCTTCCCTGCGTGGCTACCGACCGAGAAAGCGTCAAGAACGTACTTCTAGAACTGCTCTTCTCGATCCTGGCGAGCTACGAAGAAGGGTAGCCAAGGAGAGTAATCATGCCCGAGGACAGGTCTATGCCAAATGCCGCACTGCGGACTCTCTTTCTGGCCATTGAAGAGGTGATGGGGGAGAATGGTACGAAGGCAGTCCTGAATCTCAGTGGGATGCAACACTATATCGGCAACTACCCGCCGAACGATCTGAATCAAGACGTCAAGTTCAGCCAGTACGGGCTTGCCCAGCAAGCGATAGAGGATTTCTACGGTCCTCGGGGGGCGCGTGCCATTCTGCAGCAGATTGGGCGGGCTACGTTCCGCTATGGGCTAAACGAGCAGCCGGCCATCTTGGGTGTCGCGGGGTTGGCGCTACGCCTGTTGCCGAAGCAGACTCGCATGAAGCTGATCCTGAGCCGGTTGGCTGAAGCAGCCACCAAGACCGTTAATCAACCTACCCACCTGGAAGAGGATGACGACGCCTTCATCTTCGTGGTCGATGCTTGTCCTTGTGCATTTCGGGAGCGGAAGCAGACGAACCCCTGCTGCTTCACGACCGTGGGCGCTATTCAAGAAGGACTCAAGTGGGCCACCGGCGACCACTTCCAGGTGCGAGAGATCTCCTGCATAAACGCCGGCGATGATGTGTGCCAGTACCGGGTCAACAAGCAGCCCACCGAGTGAGGGCGCTAACGCTTCCCTCTACCGGCCGTCAGGTACGCCTCCTCCAGTTCCTGAATACGCTCCATCTGCTTCAGATTCCACGCGTCATCCGAGAACGGAGTCTCGTACCAGGCATCGAGGATCTCCTTCGCGATGGCCTCCGAGGTGGCCCGCAAACTGATCACCAGCACATTGGCATGATTCCAGATCCGGGCGCCGCGAGCGGTCTCGGCATCGTGGCAGAGGGCCGCACGCACACCGGGCACCTTGTTCGCGGCGATACTGGCTCCCGTGCCGGTCCAACAGAACAAGACCCCCTCGCCCATCTCACCCTTGGCTACCGCTTCGGCCAGCGCACGTCCGACGACCGGCCAGTCGTCCTCCAGGCCGGCGAGGGGGCCGAATAGAACCAATTCGTGCCCCCTCCTCCGCAGATCTTCTATCACGGCATCGGTGAGATGCGTTCGCTCGTCGCTTCCAACGGCAATCCGCAGATCGGTCACTACTCGACTTTGGTCCCGCACTGGTTGCAGAACTTAGCATCGGGTGCCAGTTCTGCGTGGCAGTTGGCACAGATCATCGCCCCACCGATTTTGGCTCCGCAGGTAGAGCAGAACTTGGAATTGGCTGGCAGGACCGTCTGGCAATTGGAGCACGCGATCGTGGGGGCCGCTGCGGCGGCAGGAAGGGCGCCGGGAACGGGCGATTGCCCGCCGGGTACCGCCTGCCCTTGCTGGAACGCGCCCCCCATCAGGTTGGCCATCATCGCACCCAGGCCCATGCCGGCGCCCAGGCCCATGCCGGCCTCCGCGAAACCACCAGCCGCTCCGCCACCGCCTTCGCCACCCGCCTGTGCCGCATCACCAAGCGCGCGCGCGGCCTTGAACTGCAAGTACTTCTGCATGTCGCCGATGGCGCCCATGGAGGCGCGCTCGTCAATCGCCTTCTGGGTCTCCTCGGTCGGCGTCACCGATTCGATATACAGCGAGCGCATGTCAACGCCTACGGCGGCAAAGTCGTCCTTCACCTTGGCCTTGGTGCCCGCACTAATCTCGTCGAACATGTTGGGCAAGTCCAAGATAGAGGTCTGTGCGGTGCCCAACAAGTCTGTGAACCGCGAAATGATGATTCCGCGCAAGAACCCTTCGATGTCTGAAGTGTCGTAGAGACCACGGGTGCCCACAATCGTGTTCACGAAGAGTTGGGCATCGTTGATCTGCAGCGAGTAGGTGCCGAACGCTCGCAAGCGCACCATGCCCAGTTCGCTGTCTCGCAGGGTGATGGGCTGTGCGGTGCCCCACTTCTGGTCGAGGAACTGGCGCATGTTGACGAAGTAGACCTCGGATTTGAAGGGTGTATCTCCCCCGAACACCTTGCCGATCAGGTTGACCAGGAGGGGCACGTTGGCGGTGGTGAGCGTGTGCCGACCCGGCCCAAAGGTGTCCAAGGCTTTCCCGTCACGGAAAAAGACCGCACTTTGGCTCTCCCGGACAATCAGTTGTGAGCCGATCCGAAAATCTCCCGATCCTCCCTCCGGCACCCGATGCACCATCTCTCTGCCACTGCGATCCATGTACTCAACGATGTCAAATACTCGGGCCATTGTTCAATCTCCTTCCCTAATTGGGTTCTAAACCTAAACGACTACCGGCATGGCGCAGAGCGTGAAGCGTGAAGACGTGAAACGTGCTGCGTACTGCGTACTGCGTAACACGCAACACGCAACACGTGACACTCACAACAGCCCCACCCTATTCTGCGTCTTCCAGCAACGCTGTGTCCAGCGATTCTGGGTCGGGCGGCACAACCGGCTCCTCAGTCACGGCAGGTACCGCTTCGTTCGCCGCCAGATCCTCCACTGCCTCCCCGACGGCCAGGTCGGCGGTGCCCAGGATTACGTCCTGTCGCCGACTGAACAGTGTGTTGATCTTCTCCAGAGCGGCGACGAGCTCATTGGCCGCCGTTCCCGTCTCCAGTTCCTTGGCGGCCGCATCGGCCAACTGCTCGATTAGGGCGCGGACGCGCTGCACCTGTTCCGCAAGCGCGGCGTCAAAATTGTGCAACGCTTCCAGTTGCTGCTCACGCACCTTCACGGTATCGAAGAAGCCAGAGTACCCGTAGGCCGCCGTGCGGATCCGGTCGATGAGCAATTGCAGCTTCATCATCGAACGTTCCAGCGTAACGATCGAGGCCAGCCGCCCGGTTGCGGTCAATTGCTGCTGCACCTCTCCAAGCCGGTCACGTTGCTCCTGGAACCGCTGGGCGAGGACGGTGCGCAGTTGCTTGTCGGCCGCGCGCCGGTCTTCTTTCTCCCGGTAGCCGGTGTACCCTGGAATATGGCGGACAAGCCCCTCCAGTGCCCCCTGTGTGCCAGCCAGCTTACTCTTGATGTCCATGTGGTCATACCTCCTCGTATTATGTGCTGTGCTCACAATCCGTTGGGAAAACGCCGTTGCGTCACTTTCGGGGATCGCTCGGCCCCGCGTGAAACCGGTAGTGCTCCCGCTACAAGAAAATATCGGTCCCGCAATAAGGGCACGTAACCACCCCCTTGCCGGCCAGTTCCAGTTTGCCGCCGCAATTTGGACACTGGTCGCCACTCTTCATCTGGCTGGCTTCCTTGCTGAAGAGCACTCCGTCCTTCCAGTTGATATAGCCTGTGAACAGGCCTTTCCCCACCAGATCATACACGTAATCCTTCACCTCGTCGTGGGTGAGGTCCAACTCCAGGGCAACTTCACCCACGCGGACCTGGCCTTGGGTTTGAACCATGTTCAGCAGCTTCTTCTCCTTGGCGACTTCTGCAAAGGCGGTCTCCTCTCCTCGTCCTTTCATGAAAAGGAATCCGCCACCGCCCACCAGAGGGGCCACGACAACCAGGAACACGATGGCGAGGCCAAGCACGAAGCCGGTTCCGCCCAGGCTGGCATCTTTTCCGGCGATGTTCAGCACCCCCCAAAGCACGTAGAGCGCTCCACAAGCCACACCCACGAACATCAGGATGATCCCGATGAGTTTCCCTTGTCCGGTCACAGTGTTTATCTCCTCCTACAGAATGGATCAGCCGAAGCCGCCGCCCCCGCCGCCACCGCCGCCCCCGCCACCGCCGCCACCACTGAAACCTCCGCCCCCAGAACTTGAGGGCGAACTGGCCAGGGTGGAGGAGGCCGAGTTGAGCATGCTCGTCAGGCCATCGCTCATGCTTTGCAGCGACACAGCCATCCCGTCACTCATTCCCTGGAGCGACGGCGTCTGCCCGCCGCCGGATGACCCGCCGGTCATCGTTCCCCCTGAACCATAGTAGCCGCCGTGACCGTGTCCCACGAACACCGGGTAGTACCAGGTCGGCGCGGGTGTGTCCACCCGTGAGAACTTGTGGATCCAGCTGCGGTCCAGCCCAAAGGCGATGGCATAGGGCAGGTACTTGTCAAAGAGGTCCTTGGCTTCCTGGAGGTCGGTGTACTTTTCGATGTTCTTCAGGTAGCGCTCGAAAGCACGCCATTTGGCCGTTTCTTCGGCACCCTTCTCGGTTTTTGCCGGCATGAAACGACCGACGATGAGCATCGCCGCGGCAACGATTCCCAGGGCCACCGGCACGCAAAAGGCTGCGTCTGTGAATCCGGCCAGAATCGGTGTGGCAAAGAAACCCAAGGGAACGGCGATAGCCAGGCTACAACCACCAAGGATGACGTATCTGCTACGTATCTTCTTCGGGCTGTCGCTGAAGTAACCCTCCTTGACAACGTCGTGATACAATTGCTCCTGGATCTTGGGGACCGTTTTGTAGAACTTGTTGCGCAGGTCGGAGAGCTTGCGCGTCCTGTGACCCTTGAAGACCCCTTCAATCAGCATGATCTCGAAGGGTCGGGTGGCTTTGCTTTCGTCCAGCAGGGTGAAGGTGAATTCACGATGGGTGCCGATGCCCAGGAAGCCGGGTTCCTCTTCTTCTTCCATGCGGATGGCGCCCTGCCGGGCCAGGTCCACGATGCCGGCAATAACGTCGCGCATATCGGCGCCTTCGTCGATCAGCGTGCCGGCCACGCTGGCTGGCAGGTCACTGGGGGGCTCGGCCAGGTAGTCTGCCACCAGGTCCACCGGCTTGTCACGCCCTTTCAGGTACCACAGCAGGTAAATGCCTATCAGCCCACCGATCAGGAAGAGGAAGCTCAGGCCGCCCACGGCCAGGTTGAACACCGGTCGCCACTGTGTCTGAAAGTCGGCCTCCGCCTGCCAACTCGAGGGGCTTCCCTGGACGATGCCGTGGGGGAATTGCACGCGCACCTCCAGCTCCTTCCCTGCGGGGATGTTCTGGGCAAAGAAGACGACGCGTCCATCGTTCGTGATCTCGTACCGGGCATCCGCGCCGTAGGAAGCAACCACGAGGTCGGTCGGATTGATGCCTCCCGGCGGCGTGACGTTCACGGTTGAGGAGTTGACAGGGAAGTCGCGATCTGGGAATATGGCTTTCCACCATACCTGGTCTCCGTCATCGTAGTAGCGTAGACCGCCATGCACTCTGTATTTGATCGTGTATGTGTTGCGGGCATTCTGTGTGTAAGGGAAGTACCAGCGCACGACGAAGTCGTCGCCCTGGTTATATGTCTGGAAGGTATAGGCGTTCGAGCCGCTCCCTCTGGTGTAGGCGCGGCTCCCTTCCCAAACACCCACATCGGTGATGCTTTCCAGCCGGCCCGCTGGGATATTCCGATACCCATAGTGGAACGAGCCGGAGGTGAAGACAATCTCCTGGATTTCGGTCACCAGCATGTCGCCGTTCGACAAGACGGTGATGTCGACATCCAAGCGATCCCAGTAGAGAGTCTTGCTCTGCGCCTGGACGGTACCGCCCGCGATCAGCGCGAGCAGCAGCAAGAACAGTAGTGCCGGTAGAACACGCTGCCTTTTCATGGTGCCCTCATCCCAAATGTTGTGTGCAATAAGCCTTCAGAGTATCATCTCAATAACTTGGGGAACGCCACCCGGCCCCACCCCCCTCAGTCCCCCCCAACTTTGGGGGGTTAGGCCCTAACCTCAGGTTAGGGGGGCTTGACGTCCTGCTCACCCCGAAATATTGAGAACGTACCCTTCAGGGGTGTCATACATATCTACGTAATGTGTTGCCCGGAAGTTGCAGGTGATGGAGAGAGATTCCTCATGGGTCACACACGATGAGAACATCTGGTCATACCTGAATAACGTAGCTTGTTCGTGATCACTCAGGACGGTGGCCGGGGAGTGAACCCCGGACTCAGCACGCGACGGGTGTTGAAGCGACTCCTATCGGGTGCCATTGCCGCCCGACAATTCATCGCCGGTTGTGGATGCCTGAGTAGCCGTTACGCCCGTTCTACATTATAGGGCATCCAACAGGATAGGTCAAGTTCGAGGCTGTGGGGGGCTGGCGCTGCGAGCGCTCTACAGCCCGAGGACGCGCCCCTGGACAGGCCCCTTGAGCCGAGGGGTCGAGTTTCGCTGTTCAATGCCTGCGAACCTTTCGGGCCAATGTGTCCGCCTCAGGCGGCCTCAGCGCAGCAGACTCTGCCCGCTGAAGAAGCGCTGCAAATCAAAGAAGGCAATCACTAACATCAAGGTGATCAGCAGGGCCATGCCGACCAGATGGACGTAACCCTCCTTTTGTGGGTCGACCCGTTTGCCACCTCGCAGCCCTTCGATCAGGATGAACATCAGTCGGCCCCCGTCCAGGGCCGGCAGGGGCAACATGTTGATGACAGCCAGGTTGACGCTGAGAAAGGCGATGAATTCCAGAAGGTAGACCGTGCCCAGATCGGCAACCTCGCCGGTCAATTGCGCAATGCCGATGGGGCCCACCAAACCAACCCCTGAGTCGTCCTGATCGTTGGGGCGTTGGATCAACGAGCGCAAGACGTCTGGCAGACCGAATACCATCGCTGTCCCAACTAACACCGTGCGCTTAGAGCCAATGGCCAACGATTGCCAAAAGGGGTAGCGCACCGCATTTATGCGCACCACGCGGGCCTCGATGCGGATTCCCATCGGCCCCTGGCCGGATGGTGGGTCCTTCCGGGCGAGCACGTGCAGGTCAACGTTTTCGAGGCCCCGATGGACTGTAACTTCGATCTCCTCGCCCAGGTGCCGGCGCGTGGCAGCCAGTACCTGATCGTTGTTGACCACGCGTTGGCCGGCCACGGCACGGATCACATCGCCCGGTTGCACACCAGCCTGCGCGGCCGGCGAACCGGACTCGATGGCCGTGACGGTCACAAAGCCCTCCGGTACTGGTTCGCCAAAAACGGTGTACGCTGTCGCGAACAGAAGGACAGCCAGAAGAACGTTCATCCCGGACCCGGCGGCCAGTACCAGGGCCCGCACCTTGCGGCTCTTGCGGGCGAAGCTATCGGGGTTGGAGGGGTCTTCTTCTCCCACCATCCGCACGAAGCCGCCGAACGGCAAGGCGTTGAAGGTGTAATCTGTGCCTCCGCGCCGCATAAACGTAAACAGACGCGGCGGGTAGCCGAACCCAAACTCCTCCACCCGGATCTTTGTCAGCTTCGCAACCAGGAAATGTCCTAGCTCGTGAACGAATATCAGTGCGCCCAGAACAACCACAAACCGAACCAGCGTAGTCACGATTATCTCCTCAGGGTCTCAACTGCCGGTCAATACATATCACTCTATTATACCGCAAAGCTGGCCAGGGGCAAAATGGTTGAGTTATGTGTCTCTTTTGGGTGGTTGATTTCAGTACAGCGGGGACGGTGGGCAAGTACCTCCGGCGGATTCCCTAGGGGGATGGACGGCCACCGGCGTTGCTACAGGCTCAGCGGAAACCGGACGGCCATTCGTCGCGCTGCATCGCCCGCGGGGCGTGGGCAAACGTACAGAGCAACGACGCTGATGTCGTCTGCTGGCCGACCCTGTTCCAGTCGCATAGCCTCTGCGAGTAAGCGGTCCGTCAGTGGTTGCACGTCAGTCGGGGCCTGGGAACCTGAGGAGAAGCTCTCAATGGCGGAGGTAACGAAGGGGGGAACACGAGATTTCTCCGCGTGCCGTGAGCCGGCGTGTAGCAGGCCATCGGTGAAGGAAACCAATAGGAACTGGGGCACGATGGAAAGCTCGGTGATGGTCGGTTTCGTACCCGGGTACAGGCCTATCGGCTCCGAGGACGCGTCGATCCAGGTGAGCGGTTCGCCCGGTCGGCAGATCGCAACGGGGCAATCGGTGTTTCGCGAGACGATGATTGTCTGGGTGATCAGGTCCAGCGAGATGATCTGAAGGTCGGCACGCACTTTGCCCTTTCTGGCTGCGAAGAGGTAATCATGTGTTGCGCGGGCAGCGACCCCGTCTCTGGCTCCCTCGGCCAACAGGCTGATCGCCTTGCGGGCGACGAGGTTGCTGATCGTCTTTGCTGCCCGCCCTGAGCGTTGACCATCGGCGAGGACCAGGGAGAGCCCGCCATTAGCTCGCTCGATTATCTCTAGGGTGTCGCCACTTTCGCTGGTCGCGTATTTGGCGACTTTCGCCGCCGCGATCTGTACTTCCATTCCGCTCACATGTCCAAAGCCAACGCAAAGCGGGCGACCAGGTCGCGGATCGTTTTGTCACCGCTCAACCGGTAGCAAATCCGGCCGTTGTGGCCAATCGGCTTCACCACGTGGCCAAGCGCCAGTTCGTACAGCTCAAGACGTACCAGACGACGGCTTCTGCCGATTTGGCCGGCCACTTCACTGGCGCTCACGGACATCTCCGGATGAGCGCCCATGAAATGGAGAACCTCTGAGCGGATCGGGTTGGAGGCATACTGCTCAACAAAGGCGAGGAATTGTAGGTCGAGTTCTTTATCGGTGGGGGTGTTTCGGCCCGTTGAATCTGCGCAAAGTTCCGGTGCAGGTTCCAGGCATTGCTTGCTTCTGAAACTCGTTGCGTCTGCCGTTCGCTTGGTCACGTTTCTCCTCGGAAAGGTATCTTCTCTGTATTTCCGTGGGCAGGCTTCCGCAGTAAATGTATCATGCTTTACCCACACCGTCAATAGGAGAAACATCCCACCCCCGTTGCCGGGGCCGTCCGGCGACTCAGTTCAGTTGCCTGATCACAGCAACGACCTTTCCCTGAATCGTCACGTTGCGTGGGTGGAAGTACATCGGCTCCATGGTCGGGTTGGCCGGCTGCAAACGAACTTGATTGCCCTCCAAGTAGAAGCGCTTGAGCGTGGTCTCTTCCTGATCCGAGATCCAGGCCGATACCATATCGCCGTTGCGGACATTCTGGTGTGGCGACATGATGACGACGTCTCCGTCGTTCACCAAGGCGTCAATCATGGAATCTCCTTCGACTCGCAGCGCATAGAGGTCGTCGCTTTGGGACACAATGTCCTCGGTGAGTTCTACCCAGTCGTCACACTCCGCAACTGAGACGGGATCGAAGCGGGGCGTCGTATGACCCGCACGAATCCACCCCAGCACAGGGACATTGATCAGATCGCCTCTACTGGTCAGGTCTTCCACCAACCTAATGCCGCGCGAAACGGCGCGGTTGCGAATCAGGTGGCCTTTCTTCTGCAGCGCGTTCAGGTTATAGTCTACCAGAGACGTGGAGCTGATCCCGACCTCTGCGCCAATCTCGCGGATGGTTGGAGGTCGCCCACGTTTGCGGATCGACGTGCGAATGAACGCGAGTATCCGTTGCTGCCGCTCCGTCAACTTGGTACTTCGCTTTTGGGAACCCACTTTGCACCTCCTCCACTATCGAACAGATGTACAAGTTTACCTATATTATACACGAACATGCGTTCTATGTCAAGTCCCCCCAGCCAGTTTTGTCAAATGAAAGCGAATCTGATATAATTCAGAGGTTGCGCCCGGTCTCCACAGACCCTATGGTTTTAGGCTTAAGTACCTGATCAGCCATCCGCGGATGATGCCTGGCAGACCGCCCGATCAGCCGGGGTGTGGATCCCCAGGCCGCCGGTTTGAGTGACCGCACGCTTATTGGACTTTTGACAAATCGTGCTTACCTACTATATGTAGTAGGTTTACGCCTCTTTTTACCACTACATTTAGTGTGTTTCGTGCGTTTGTCAAAAGTCCAAGCTTAAGCTGTTCTTAAGGAAATCCTAAGTCCGTCTTAACCCGCCTCCCTCTCTTTCGTGTTACACTTTTGCTAACTTGAAACCACGGAAGAGCAACTTGGTGGGAGGAAAGCACAGATGGGTTTTCTCGGCAGGCTATTCGACAAGAAAGACCAACCGCTAACTATCACGACCGAAGCACGGGTAACGCCGGACTCATCGCGCTGTGTGCAATGCGGCATTTGCAGCTACAACTGTCCGGTGGGCATCGATGTGCGGTCGTATGCTTTTCGCGGCAAGGTTGTCGAAGACCCTGCTTGCATTGCCTGCGGCACGTGCATTGACCGCTGCCCGCGCAATACACTGCGCTTTGCCGCTCCAGAGAACGGTTTCCTTCCGGGGGCCGTGCTGGGACTGGAGTCTGTTGAGGAGATGGAAACGTTTAACCTGATTCAGGCCCTCGCTTCGGCCGGAGCATAACATTGGCCAGACAGTACATCATCATCGGTAACGGTGCTGCCGGTTTGAGCGCCGCCGAAGCCATTCGCGCCCGAGATGGCCAGGGGCGGATCACCATCATCACCGACGAACCGTTGCCCTTCTATTCGCGCCCGGGCCTGGCATATTACCTGCGCGGCGACCTGCCGGAGAAGCAGCTCTTTAGCCGGCCCCGTGACTACTACGAGCAGCAGAGATTCGAGGTGATCACTGGTCGAGCCACGAAACTCGATCCCGATTCGAAGACGGTGACGATTGCCGGCAGCCACAGGTTGTCTTACGACCGGCTGCTCATTGCCACCGGCTCCCGTGCCGTGAAACCCGCCATGCCGGGGATTGACTTGCAGGGCGTGGTGACGCTGGACAATATGGCCGACGTGCAGAGCATCTTACGCCTGACCAAAAAGGCCCGACGAGCGGTTGTTGTAGGAGGAGGCATCACGGCACTGGAGATGGTGGAGGGTCTCCAGGTCCGGGGTGTGGAGACCCATTACCTGCTGCGGAAAGATCGGTTCTGGTCCAACCTGCTGGATGAAAGCGAGTCCCGCCTGGTAGAAGACCGCTTGCGTGAACACGATATCGCGATCTACAGGCGGGAGGAGTTGGCGGAAATCCAGGGCAAGAAGGGCCGCGTCCACGCTGTGCGGACCAAGGCGGGTCGCACCTTGCCCTGCGATATGGTCGGCGTTGCCATCGGCGTGCGGCCCAATCTCGATCTGATCGCTGACACGACCATCGCCCGCGATCGCGGCATCCTGGTAGACGACCACTTGCGGTCTAGTGTGCCCGATGTGTACGCCGCCGGTGATGTGGCTCAGGTGCTCGACCGCTGGAGCGGCGAGTACAAGCTGGATGTCTTGTGGCCGACGGCCCTGGCGACCGGCCGCGTCGCCGGCGCGAACATGGCCGGCGCACACGAGCATTTCCTCAAAGGCCCACCCTTCAACGCAGCGCTCCTGTGTGGCCTGCACCTGACGATTATCGGCCAAGCAGCTGCCGACCCCCGTATCGGCACGGGTGACGATCTGGTCGGCATTTCGCGTGGCTCCAGCGAAGTCTGGTTCAGCCGCACCAGCGAGGACTACGCCATCATTTCCTGGCGACAGCCGGAGGGCTCCCAGCGCATCGTTGTCCGGGGCCCCGCAATCGTCGGCGCACTACTCCTTGGGGATGACCAGACTCTGGCCGATCCCTTGCGCGACCTGATCTCTGGTGAGGCCGACACCTCGCCCATCCGACAGCGGTTGTTTAGCGAACACGACACTCCGCTCACAGACATCGTCCAGCCGTTTTGGGAGACCTGGAAGAAAGCGAACAGGCCGAACGAGGAACGCCGTGAGGCGTGAAATGTAAGCCGTATCGGGCAGTGCGAAACTTTCTGGGCGACGCAACGTACAGGAAGTTGGTGGTAGGGAGGAGAATCGATGACAGAAAGCCGTGAATTGCGGGCGGCCTGGCTCACCGTGTTTCTGCTGGCCGTGGGCTACGTGCTGTACATGCGCTTTCGCTCGCCCAGCCCCAGCGACCCAATTGGCCATGCGCTCGGCATCGTTGGCACGCTGCTGATGATCGCCACAGAGACGCTCTACACCATCCGCAAGCGCACGAACTGGATTCAACGGGGGCAACTGCGACACTGGCTTAGCGCCCACATCTTCATGGGCATCGTCGGCCCCACGATGGTTTTGATGCACACCGCCTGGAAGTTCGAGGGCCTGGCCGGCCTGACCATGCTGTTGACTGTTGTGGTGGTCGCCAGCGGCTTCTTCGGGCGCTACATCTATACCTCCGTCCCACGCACCATGTCGGGCGTGGCGGTTGAGCATCAGCAACTGAGCACACAGATCGACCAGCTCAACCGGGAACTGCAAACGTGGTTGGCCGCGCAACCGGCCCAGGTACGAGAAATCGTGCAACGTCAAGCTCTACGCCGCCAACAGGCAGCGGCGGCCGTCGGGGGATCGGGCAGCGGTGCGGTGATGATGGTTTTGAGCCGGGTGTGGGACGACTGGACCTACCGGCGGGAACTTCGTCGGACGTTCAAGCAGATACAAGCAGTTGAACGCTCCAAGGCTCGCGAAATCGACCGGCTGTTACAGCGTCGTCACACGCTGGAGCGCCAGGCTGCCTCTCTGGCGTCCGCGCGCAGGTTGATGGGACAATGGCGCGCGGCCCACGTGCCCTTGGGCACTGCCCTGTTTACGGCTGTGACCCTGCACGTCATTGCTGCACTCGTTTTCAGCACATTTGCGCGCTGAGGAGGACATCCGATGAGAAAAGATGTCGGCGTCTTCTCCTGGCAGGGCCTCATGGGAGCGGTAGCCGTCCTGCTTCTGGTCGCCGGTGCCAGTTGGGTGCAAGGCGGGCCACTGTTTCTGGCTCCCGGATCGCTCACCGCCCTGCATCCGCAAGGCATGTCGCTGAATGGCGCCACGGCACACGCCGACTTTGAGGGCACTTGTGCCACCTGCCATGCCTTGCCCTGGAACCGTGACGGCATGAGCGATCGCTGCTTGAACTGCCATACGGCCATCAACGACGATATGGTCCTGGGGCACGGGTTCCACGGAAAGCTCAAATCTGTCCGCGAATGTAAGGCCTGCCACACAGACCACCGTGGCCGGAACCAATCTATTGCCGCGCTGTACAAGCCCAACTTCCCGCACGATCAGACCTCCTTCTCGCTGGAAGAGCACCAGATATTGGGTCTGCGCGCGTTCGGTTGCCAGGACTGTCACAGCGAAGAATACATCCCCTTCGAGCAAACCCACTGCGCCGAGTGTCACGGCGACATGGATGCCGCGTTCATGGCCCGGCACCAGGACCGCTTTGGCGACAACTGTCTGGCCTGTCACGACGGCAGCGGCAAGGTTCTGCATTTCGACCACAACGAGACCCACTTCCCCCTTGTCGATGCTCACGCCAAGCTGCGGTGCGAGAAGTGCCACCGCGGTGAGCAGTTCGCCGGCACACCGACCGATTGCTACAGTTGCCACCGCGCCGACGACGA
>CAZDTE010000050.1:0-21351 GCA_964508275.1 uncultured Ardenticatenales bacterium | reverse complement strand
AAGCAAGGCCGGATCAAGACGCCCCAGATTATTGAGATGATACCTATTGTGGGCTACATAGAGAATCTGTTTGGGAGAACTATTTTCTTGGAGTTCCCTTATGACCAGAGTGTATACGCGTACCGGTGACGCCGGTGACACCGGTCTGTTTGGCGGATCCCGGGTTCCCAAGGACGCGCTGCGCGTCGAAACTTACGGCACAGTGGACGAGCTAAACGCCATACTCGGTGTGGCGCGAGGACACAGCGAGGATCAGGAGGTAGCGGGCATCATCCGCTGTTTGCAATTGGACCTTTTCACCATCGGGGCCGATTTGGCCGCGCCGCAAGATGTAGAGTCCAAGGGCGAGATCTCCACGCCCCGCATGCCGGCTGAGTGGATTGATGGTCTGGAGAAGACGATCGACCGATTGCAAAGGCAAGTGACTCCGCTGCGGACCTTCATCTTGCCGGGCGGAACCGTTTGCTCGGCATACCTGCAGCTAGCGCGGGCGGTCTGTCGCCGCGCCGAGCGCCGCGCGATTGCGCTGCTCCGCTACGAGGAGGCCAACCCGTGTATCCCCGTCTACCTCAACCGCCTCTCCGACCTGCTGTTTGTGCTGGCGCGGTGGGCCAACCAGCGCGCAGCGGTTGAGGAAATCCCCTGGCGGCTCGGCACTCCGGGACCTGAGAACGAATCCTGACGACATGGCTCTGATTTGCGGGAAGCACCATTCTGTGCTACAATCGGCGACGCGGAACTGGCACCGCGAACAGCGAGACGTTTGCTGGGCACAACTCACCAGGTGAACGTCGATTGGAGCGTTTACATGCACCTGCTTTTCATCTTCAAAGAGATAGACAACGAGCCGCACGGTGTGCTGCACATTTCCAGCTACGTCAAGCGGTTTGGTGGTCACCGCACGAGCATGGTGGTCGCAACGGAGGAGGATCCCCTGGAGGCCGCGCAGCGATTGCGGCCGGATGTGGTCGCTTACAGTTTGTACAGCGGCTCCCAGGGTTACTATCTCGATCTAAACCGGCAGATCAAGGCGGCGCTCCCGGATGTGTTTTCTCTGTTCGGCGGCTACCACCCGACCTACTACCCGCAGATGGTCGAGGAGCCCGGCGTAGACGCGATCTGCCTGGGGGAGGGGGAGACAGCCTCCCTTGACCTGCTCAACGCGTTGCAGCGAGGCGAGCCGATCGAGCGCATCCCGAATCTGCACTTCAACTTTGGGGATCGGATCGTGCGCAACGGGGTGGGCCCGATGGAGGAGGATCTGGACCGGCTCCCCTTTGCCGACCGTGCGTTGCTCTACGAAGCGTATCCCCAGGCAGCGCAGAGCAAGGTTAAGCCGTTCATTGCCGGCCGCGGCTGTCCGTACGACTGCTCCTTCTGCTTCAACAGGGCGTTCTACGAGCTGTATGACAGTGGCCGCAAGGTGCGTTGGCGGAGCGTGGATGAGGTGATTCGGGAAATCGTCCACGTTCGCTCCCGCTACCCGCTCTCGTTCCTGCTCTTCATGGACGATACGTTCGTCTTGAACCCCAAATGGTTGGCAGAATTCGTGGCCAAGTACAAGGCCCACGTCGAGTTGCCGTTCTGGTGCCAGGTGCGTGCCGATCTGGTGGCGAAGAAACCGCAGCTCGCGGCCCAACTGGCGGATGCCGGTTGTGCCAGCGTGAGCTTTGGGCTGGAGACGGCGAACGATCGCTTGCGCAACTCGATCCTCAGCCGGAATATGAGCAAAGAAGACATCGTTCAGGCCAGTCGTATCTTGAGCCGGAACGGCATAGCCGTGATGACGAACAACATGCTGGGCCTGCCCACCGGCTCGCTGGAGACCGACTTTGAAACGCTTGATCTCAACATCCGCTGCAAACCTGCATATGCCAACGTGTTTCTGTTCCAGCCTTACCCGGGCACCGAGTTGGGGCAGATGGCGTATGATAACGGCTGGACGATGGGCAGTCCGGACCAGTTGCCGGGCAGTCACACCCGCACGACGATTGTCAAATTCGGCGGCGAGTCCGAGAAACGCCAGATCGAGAACCTGCAAAAACTGTTTGGCGTTACCTCTGAGTTCCCCTGGCTACGTCCCTTGACTCGCCAGTTGATCAAGCTCCCGTTCGGTAGCTTCTACTGGTTGATCTATAAGCTGTGGAAGGGTTGGGCGATCAAGCGCCGGATGTTCCCCTATCGCCTGTCGCCGAGGGAGTACGCGCGCGAGGCCTTGCGCTACATGCACATCACGTCGCAGTAGCGCGGCAAGAAGCGTTACCCCGCATCCCAATCGTAAGCGTTCAGGGATTACCCTGGAGACACCTGCCTCAAGCTCTTTTCTGCCACGGATTACACGAATTTTTTGCTTTTTCTGTGTAGATCCGTGCAATCCGTGGCAGATTCCGGAGGTGCTGAACGGTTACTCCCAATCAACCTACGTCACACCGCTGGCGCGTGAATCGCCCCGAACTGCGTTTCGTACAGCGAGGCGTACAGGCCGCCCGCGGCGAGGAGTCCGGCGTGGGTGCCGCGCTCGACGAGCCGGCCGTCATCCATCACCAAGATCACGTCGGCTGCCAGTATCGTGGAGAGCCGGTGGGCGATGACCAGGCTGGTTCGCCCACGCATCACGTGTTTCAACGCGGCCTGGATGAGCGCTTCTGACTGCGAATCGAGGCTGCTGGTGGCCTCATCCAGGATCAGGATGCGCGGATTCTTGAGCAACACACGGGCCATGGCGATGCGCTGCTTCTCGCCCCCGGATAACCGGTAGCCTCGCTCACCCACGACGGTGTCGAAGCTTTCCGGCAGGCTGAGGATGAAGTCAAGTATATTCGCTGCCCGGCAGGCCTCTTCCAGATCCTCTCGCGAAGCGTCTGGCCAGGCGTACAACAGGTTTGCCCGGATGCTGTCGTGGAACAGGTGCGTCTCTTGCGTGACCATGCCGATCTGCGCGCTCAGCGAATCCAGATTGATGTCTCTAAGGTCGTAGCCATCCAGCGTGATGTGTCCGTCGGTGGGGTCATAAAGACGGGGTAGCAGGTAGGTGATCGTCGTCTTGCCGGCGCCACTCGGTCCTACGAGCGCGGCAACCTGTCCGGGCAGGATCTCAAAGCTCACATCGTGAACGGCCCAGCGCCGCCCGCGAGGGGAGGCGCTGGCAGAGGCGTCGCGCTCGAAGCCGTCCCCCGATTTCTTCGGTGGCAGTGTCATCCGCGAATACCAATCGTAGCGGATCACATCCTCTAGGCCGCTGACGACGCCGTCCGCTTCGGCCATGTAGCTAAAACAGACATCCGCGAATTCCACGTGCCCTTCGACGCGTTGGAGCGTTTTGGCGCCTGGTCGATCGGTGATTTCCACCGGCAGGTCGAGCACCTCGAAGACTCGCTCAAAGCTGACCATCGAGGTGACGAATTCGACGCGGACATTCATCATGGACATGAGCGGGCCGTACAGTTGTGTCAGGTACGCACCGAAAGCTACAATCGTGCCCACCGAAAACGCTCCCTGCAAGGCCAGGCGACCTCCCCACCAGAAGACTATGGCCGTACCAAAGGCGCTCACCAGGCCCAGTCCCATGAAGAACCAACGGAACACGATGGCTTGCTGGATCCCGATGTCGCGGACTTTGGCGCCGCGGTCCGCGAAGCGGGCGATCTCGTCCTCCTGGCGGCCAAACAGCTTTACGAGCAGCGCCCCGCTAATGTTCAGCGTCTCGTGCATGAGGGCGTTCATCTCGGCGTTGTGTTCCATCGCGCGGCGGCGCAGTCGCCGGAGTGTGCGTCCGACGTGGCGGACGGCGAACGCAAAGAACGGCAGCACACTCATGCTCATCAGGGTTAGTCGCCATTCCAGCGAAAGCATGATGGCCAGTGTGGAAACGACAGCAATGACGTTGGAAAGGATAGTTACCAGCGTGCCGGTAACGGCTTGCTGTGCGCCGATCACATCGCTGTTCAGCCGGGACATCAGCTCGCCGGTCTTCGTATGGGTGAAGAAACGCAGGGACATGCGTTGCAGGTGTACGAACAGACTATTGCGTAGGTCGTAGATAACGCCTTCGCCCACGCTGGAGCTAAGGTAGCGCTGGGCTACGCCGAGCAGGCCATTCAAGGTGGGGATGGCCACCATGCCCAACGCCAACAGGTTGATCAAGCGGAGGTTGTGGTTTGGGAGGGCATCATCGATCAGGCTACGATAGAGCAAGGGCGGGACCAGGCTGAGCAACGAAACACCAAAGATGGTACCAACCAGCAGGACGATTTTGGTCCGGTAGGGGCTCGCATAGGTCGCCACCCGCCGGATCAGGGCCCAGGTGACTTCTGGTGAGTCCTGTGTTTCGTCGTGTCGCAGAAATGACGACCAACCACCGCCGTGCATGATGTCTCCTTTCTCATGAACGACCACCTGCCGTACGCGTGCTAGTCACTTGGTTTCGGCCAGATGTCGCGTAAAGATTGTAGCACGCCTTTCCGGGTGACGCAATTTCGGCCGGGCCAACAAAGAAGACACAAAAGCGGCAGGCTGTTGGAGCCTGCCGCCTTCGCTACGGGAAGACAGATTCAGCGTAAGGCTGCTGCGTGTGGCGCATAGGGGATTCGAACCCCTGTTACCGGCTTGAGAGGCCGGCGTCCTAGACCCCTAGACGAATGCGCCTAAGACAGTGTTTTTGCTTGCTGTGCTATGAAGGGCCGGAAATGCCCGCTGCGGCAGTTTCGCTTTCTGCGAGAACGATTGCTGTCGTCACTACGACGCACGCGATACACGATTGACGGCACACACCACCTATTCTATCCGAGATAAGTACGGATGTCAAATGGCCGTATTCATTCATGTAAAATGTTACCGAGCGTGGATCGGCTGGTCGATGGCTGCGTAAGTCACTGGCCGTCAATCGATCTTGCGCCCTTTTAGGATCGGATCGTCTGTGCGACCAAGATAGTAACTCATGGCCTGCAACCCCATTGCGGGATCGATGTACTCAATCTGCGTGTGAGAGGGGACAGACAGGGTGATCGGCGCGTAGTTCAAGATGGCTTCGACGCCGGCGTCCACCAATGTGCTGACCACCTCTTGGGCTGCCCGCGCCGGGACGGCAACGATTGCTATTTTCACTCCCATCTCTTTCACGGCAGGACCCATGTCGGCGATTGGTTGGACCGTAAACCCGGCCAGGGGTTCCCCAATTTTCTCCGGATCGACGTCGAAGATGGCCGCCACGCGGAACCCACGGTCCTCGAAGCCGCCATAGTGCCCGATGGCCGTGCCTAGCGCGCCAGCGCCCACGACGACCATGTCCCACACCCGATCCACCTGGAGGATGTACCGGAGTTGCTTGCGCAGGAAGGATACCTCGTATCCCGTTCCCTGCTTGCCAAACTCGCCGAAATACGAAAGGTCCTTGCGTATCTGGGCCGAGCTGATGCCAAGCTGCTCGCCAAGTTCCTGCGACGAGGTGAAATGTTTGCCGTCTCGATCCATGAAGTCAAGGATGCGCAGGTAGAGAGGAAGGCGGTGGACCACGATAGACGGAATCTGCATTGAGCTCATCTCTTTGTTTTCCTCCGTGGTATGTGCAGAGGCTGCTGCCTGCCAGTGGCGGGCCTGTGAAATGTGCCACACTATGATACCACATCTTCTCAGAAAGGGCAACCTTGTGAGGAGGTTACGAAGAGCGAATCTATTCCCTCAACGTCTCACTGACCGCTTGTTTCAGCTCGGAGATGCTGAACGGTTTGCGCAGGAACAGGTTGCCGGTTGCTTCCAAGAAGGCGCGGGTTTCCAGGCTAATTGTGTCCCCGCTGAGGAAGATCATGCGGTTGACCAGGTCTGGGTAGTGCTGCCGGATCTCCTGGTGCAGCTTTTGACCACTCACGCCGGGCATCTTTACGTCGCTGATGATCAGATCAAACGGTTGCTCTGCCAGCTTGGTCAGGGCGTCCCTGCCGCCCCGGGCCCCTTCCACGTGGTGGCCATCTCGTTTTAGCAGGCGTAGCAACAGAGAAACCACACCCTCTTCGTCATCAACGACCAGGATTCTGTATTCGCCCTGGGCCGGCTCCAACCGAGCATCCTCGACCTGTGAGTACGGAACAGTGCGGGACCCGAGCACCGGCAATTCGATCAGGAACGTGGCTCCCTCGCCGGGCGTGCTCTCTGCCCAGATACGTCCGTCATGTTCCCGCACAATGCCATAGCAAATCGAAAGTCCCAGACCGGTTCCCTGGCCTGTTTTCTTTGTGGTAAAGAAGGGGTCAAATACCTTTGCCATCACGTCGTGCTCAATGCCGGGGCCCGTGTCCTTGACTTCGATCCGAATCCTGGGTTGTTGCCCCGAAGCGTCCGAGTGTGCTTGTTGCCTGTCCCGCGCATCTGTGAGCAGCGACGTGCGGATGAGAAGTCGCCCGCCCCCGTGCGCTTCCTTCATCGCGTGGTGGGCGTTGTTAACCAGGTTCAGGAAGAGTTGCTGCAACTGGTATTGGTCCGCCATCGTGCGCGGCAGCGGCCGGTACAGTTGGAAGGCGACTTCGATATTGTCCACTCGCAACTGGTAGGTGCGCATCTCCACCGTGTGTTCGATAAGTTCATTGATGTCTATGGAAGTCTTTTCCGGTTCGTGTTTCCGTGCGAACGTGAGCAGATTCTCCACGATGCGACGCGAGCGTAGGGCCTCGCGGGTCACGCGGGACAGGTCATCTCGGACGCTTGCATCCAGATCGTCGTCTTGCACCAACAACTGTGCGTAGCCTAGAATCGTGGTCAGGGGATTGTTTAATTCGTGGGCCACGCCGGCAACCAGTTCGCCGATGGCCGAGAGTTTCTCCGCCTGGAGAAGCTGCTTTTGCAATTGCCTTTGCTCGGTAACGTCCTTGATGCTGTGTACGCTGCCGACAATCTTTCCTTCCGCGTCGCCCAACGGGTAGACGGAGAGGTAGAATCTCCGGCCACCGTCCTCGAATTCGGTGGACTGGGCCTCGCCCGTCGCCAGAAGCTGTTCATGGGGGCAGTACGCCGCCGGCGACTCGTGACATTGGTGCCAGCGGTAGCATTGTTGGTCTACCAATGCTTGTGGCGTGCTTCCCAGCATATTGGCCAGCGCTTCGTTGACGCGCATCATGCGGCAGTCCCGGTCGTGGACGGAAATGCCATCCTCAATGGCGTCGAAGGTTTCCTCCCAGGCTTGCTTTCCTCGAGCGACCAGCTTGAATAGCTGGGCGTTCATGATGGCGATGCTGGCTTGGCTGGCGAACGTGGCCAACACCTGCGCATCTTCGGGATGGAAATTGTGCGGGCGGAAACTCTCCAGCAGAATCGCGCCGCTAACCTGGCCCTGGTGCCACATCGGCGCGCCCAACCACGAGCGCACCTGTTGGCCCTGGCCGCCCTGCTCCGAAGGCGGCGCGGGCGCTTGATCGAGCACATCGTCCACGATCAGCGGTTCGCCGGCTTCCACGATCTGTTCGCTTGGGGTCTTGCCGTCCAAACTAGCGGGTGGCGGGAGGACATCCTCCGAGCCGCTGATGGCCACCATCTGTGGAACACCGTCCGTCACCATCGTGATGCAAGCTCGATCGTGCGGAATGACGGACGCCAATTGTTCGAGGATCAGCGGCAGTACCTGATCCAGCTCCAAGGTTGAACTAACGATTTCCGACGTTTCGTGAAGGGTTTCGGACAAGTGGCGCTCCTGCCGTTCCCGTTGATAGATTTGCACCCTCTGCACACCGATGCCGATCTGCCCGGCGATTGTCTGTAGCAAAGCACGCTTGGTGGGGGAGAAGGTGCAAGGAGTTGCGTACAACAGCATGATGTAGCCCACGATTCTGCTTTGGGTTGGGAGGCAAAGAGCGGCAACGGACCGAAAGCCGATCTCTTTGAGGAAAGCAATGTCCGGCGAGGCTGGGGCGAGGACGCCTTCATCGGATATGTCTTCGATGAACAGGTTGCCTTGTTGGGCAATCACGGATGGCTCCAAGATTGAGGGATCGCCCTCCGTCCAGGCAGCCAACAGATCGGAAAGGTCTGCGTTGTGTTCCCGGTGTGCTATGACCTTTCCTGTTCTGGGGTCCATGATCCCGATCGCTCCCGACTGGGCCTTGGCCAGTACCACGACCTCCTGCAAAGCCGCATCAAGGAGTTCGTCTTGCTCCAACGCCTGGTTCAACGTCATCAGCAGGCGATTTTGGACGCGTAGCTTGTGCAGTTCCTCGGCGTGATTCTCTGGCACGGTCATGGTGTCTTCTCCATCACAAAACATGAGCAATACCTATCCCTGACGCCTCCAGAAAGCCAGCCCGGCCGGCGAGCATCCGGGTCTGTCATCCGGTGGGGGAGGTGTGGGCGTAGGCGTTGGTGGAGGCGGTGGAGGCGTAGGCGTTGGCTCAGGCTCGAACCCTTGTGCCAGGAGATAGGCGTCGAAGGCATCCGCCCGTCCGGCGCCTTGCGTGTTTTCCGGCAAGCCTAAATCACGTGCACTCTTCGTCAAAAGCGCTTTGATCTCGTCTGGCGTGAGAACTGGGTTGGTTTGCAGCAGAAGGGCAGCCAGACCGGTGGCGTGCGGGGTGGCCATACTTGTCCCCGAGGCCAGGGTGTAACGGTCGTCGATCGGCGTGCCCATCTGCGTGCCTGCCGCGCGGGCAGCGATGATGCCGGAACCGGGGAACACCAGGTCCGGCTTGACGCGACCGTCGCTGGTGGGCCCACGTGAGGAAAACCCGGTCACCTGGTCATCGTCTGTGGAGGCTCCCACGGTGATCGGGCGGCGGGCACAGCCGGGTGAGCCGATGGTCCGTTCTCCGGGCCCCTCATTTCCGGCAGCAACGCAGACTATGTGCCCCGCCGCTACGGCCGCATCGCACGCCGTGGAGATGGCGTCGGTGCCGTCGCACGGCCCGCGACTGCCCAGGGACAGGTTGATAACTTGCGCTCCCTTCTCCACCGCCCATTCTACGCCGGCCATCACATCGCTCATCATGCCGGAGCCATTTCCGCGGAGCACTTTGGCGGCACATATCTCGGCCGCCGGGGCTATGCCCCGATAGCGACCCTCACTGGCCGCGCCATTTCCGGACGCAATGCTGGCCACGTGCGTTCCGTGGCCGTTGTTATCGCGCGGGCCTTCGCCCGTGAAGTCGGTCATCGCGAAGATCCGTCCGTTCAGATCGGGATGGGTTTCGTCAATGCCTGTGTCCACAATGGCGATGCGGATCCCCTGGCCGTCGATTTGGCTCTCCCAAACCTGGGGAGCCCGAATCACCGGCGCCGAGGAATCGAGGCAGGAATACACCGGTTCATCGGCCCAGATGTGCGCCACTTCCGGCCTCCGGCTGATGATGGTGATGTCGGCCCGGCAAGCACGGGTGGCAATCGCCGGAACCAGGCGGAAGGTGTACCGGGGCTGCGCCGCCGTCGACTCCAGCGTACGGACGGCGATGGCGTGGGGGTGCAGCCTGACAATGATGGGCACCTCCTCTTCATCGGGCGCTTCGTGCAAGTCAATCCGCAGGCGTTGAGCCAGTTTCTCCTCTTGCATCATTCCTCCCCTTTCTCCAGGGTGCGCATTTCGCGATCCATTTCGATGCGGGCTACCCACTCCTCGCCGGCCAGCGCCAGGCAGTCGCTCGCCCGCCCGGAAATCGCCAGACCTTCGATCAGGCGAAACACGTGCCGTACCGTTAGCCCAAAAGCCTCTGTTCGCTCGCGCCTCTCCTCGGCCGGCCCGACGGTGCGCACGATCAGGTGGACATGAGCTGCCGGGTTTGACCGCAGAGCTTTCTCAATCGCGGCAGGAACACGTTCGGCCATCAAGCGACCTCCTTTCTCGGCTGGCGGCGATACCGCCACACGCCGCCGGCCTCGCTCACGGCACACTCTCCGCACATCTCAAGAATGTCCAGGTGGCCGAGGACTTCGGAGACCATGAGGAACAGTTGGCCCGGTGGTATCTCCTGGACGAACACTTGTTGGGCCAGTTCATAGACGGTCTGGCCGGCGTCGTTCAGCAGCGCGCGAACCTGGTCGGTTCGGCGCCGGCGGTGGGCGATGCGCCGCGCGATCAAGGCCCGGTGCGCGGTGATCGGCTCGCCGTGGCCCGGATAGGCGGTCTTCACGTCCAGTTGCGCGACGCGTTCGAGCGAAGCGAGATAGTCCACCAGGCATCGGGGTCGCTCCGTCCGGGCGCGGGGCGGAGGTTCGATGACGGGGTTGGAGTTGACTTCGGGCAAGAGATGGTCGCCCGTAATCAGGCGCTGTGTCTCTCTGTTGTGTAGGCAGACGGCTCCCAAGGCATGGCCCGGTGTGTGCAGCACGTCCCAGTGCTCGCCGTTGATGTCCAGCCTGTCTCCGTCGTTGATCAGGTGTATGGTAGCTACCGGCTCGCTGGCGAAGCTCTCGCCGCGCTGCACGTGCTTGCCCATGGCCATGAGTTTCTGGAGGGGTACGCCAGCCTTGATGAACACCTGGCCGTAGAACTGCTTCATTCGCTCCCACTCGCCGTGGAAGTCGGTCAGCAGCGGTTCGTTGTACGGATGCGTGAACAGGCGAGCGCCCGATTCGGCCACGATGCGGCCGGCCAGGCCGTAGTGGTCCAGGTGCGCATGGGTGACCACGACCGTGCGCAGGTCGCCCACGCATAGCCCGTGAGCGGCCAGGCCGGCGTTCAGCACGGCCCACGCTTCGTCGGTTGCCGGGCCGGTGTCGATCAGCGCCGGCTCGTCCCCCGGAATCAGGTACAGGTTCACCGGCCCAACCGGGTATGGTGTGGGAACGGGCAGGCAGTGCAAGTTACCCGTCATCTAGCGCACTCCCCACTGGTCATACAGCGCACCCAAATCCTGGCCGCTGGCCATCTCGAAGGTGGTCAACAGGTCGACTGGTTGGGCGACGCCGTAGCGATGATCAGCGTAGTATCGGCGGAGAGCGGCGAAGAACGCCGCGTCCCCGATCTCTTCGCGCAAGGCCTGGAAGAAGAGCGCGCCCTTCACGTACACCACAACGCCGTAGTCTTGCTCTCTTCCCTGGAAGTTGATCAGCGGTTGGGCCACCGGCTCGTCAGCATGGTCGGCCTCCCACTGCTGGCGCGTCTCCTCCCAAAAGGAGAGGGTGCGCTGCAGGCCGGTTGCTCCATGTATCTGCTCCATGTATAGGGCGGTAGAGTAGTTGGCCAGGGCCTCATCCAGCCAGGGACTGCTCAAGACGTCGTTCCCGACGACGCCGTACCACCACTGGTGAGCCGACTCGTGGCCGATCACGAACTCGAAGAAAGGACTCTCCTCTCCTTGGTACAGGTATTGCGCGACGAGGAACAGGCCAGGGTACTCCACGCCGGCGGCGCGATTGAGGGGCACTTCAACGACATCCAATTCGCCATACGGGTAGGGGCCGAACAGTTTTTCATAGGCGCTCAGGGCATTCAGAGTAAAGTCCAGCCCCCGCGTGGCTGGCCCAGAGTCTTGGGGCAGGTAATATGAGTTTACGCGGACGCCGTCCTGCTCACGACGAGCTGCCTGGAACTGCTTGCTCAAAACCAGGATGAAGTCGCGGACCGGCCCGCTAACCACTTCGTGAATCACGTCCCCGGAAGGGGTGCTGCGGCGGGAGATCGCGTGGCCGGTACTCACCACGGTGACGTTCGGATCGGTCTCCACTTCCACATGGTACAGCGCGCTCTCGCTGAAGACGGCGTCACCCTCCCCCGACACAGGCTGCAGCCTCCACGTGCCGCCGTCGTACACGGCCAGGATCGGATACCAGTTGGCCATGGTCATGACGCCGGAGGTGTAGTTGAAGATGCCATACGCTTCACTGGTTTCCACATTGCCGCCGAAGTCTTGCGGCACCTGGGCCTCGAATTCTAGATCCACCGTCACCTGGTCGCCCGGTGCCAAGGAGTCGGGCAGGGCGATGCGCAGGGCGGTTCCGTCCTCCAACGTGACTTCTGTTGCGGTATCGTGGCCGTTTACCTTGGCCTCCACGACCGTCATCGCGCCACCGTAGATGACGTCAGCGCGCGGGAACAGGCGAAAGTAGAGCGCATCCAGGGCCGCCGTTTCGCGGTTCGTGAAGAACAAGCGCTCTCTTCCAGAAAGCGATAGTTTGGATACGTCCACCCGCACGGCGATGTCGTAGCAGGGCAGGCCTTCTGTGGAACGTATGTCCTGACCAAACCCCGATCGCATCGCCGGCTCCTGCAGGGAATTGCAGGCGACCGGTGGACTCGTTCCGGGCGGATCGGGTTGGAATGTGGCGGAGGGCGGCCCGGCCGCGGGCGTGGGTGGCTTTGCCGTGGGCGTCACCGTTGGCTCCACCGCTTGCCGGCCGAAAACACACGCCGGCAACAGCGCCATGACCAGCGCAGCCCAGACCAGCAGGTCGCGTCGCCACACCGCCTGCGTGGGATTACCGGCTTGCGGCTCTCTTGCAGACAATCACTACACCTCCGTCAGGGGTTGGGACCACAGCGGGTCGGCCCGCCCGCTCGGTGACCGGCCTGGCCAAGCGGTCGGCGTAGCCAGATCAAGAGCAGATTGCTCGCCGCCACTGATTATAGCAGTGTTTTGTCTGAGACGCAAGACGGGGGAGAATCAGAGCCGGCGCAGTTCACGGAGCACCCGAAGCAGTCGTTGCTTGAGGTCGGCGCGCTGCTTACGGAAGGCGGATTGCCCGATTCTCCCGTTCTCGAACTGGTCCTCGAGTTGCGCGATTTGCCGAACCAGGCCATCGCGCTCGCGACGCAATGCCTGCGGACGCGGCATGGCGTTGGCCGGAGAGGTTTGCGTGATCGCGTACGCTCCGGCGGCGCCAATTCCGATGAGTAGCATCACCAGTCCGGTCCACCAGGGGAGTGTGTCTGCCAGCCCTTGTGTGCGTTGCGTTTGGGCAGAGGGTGGGGCTGCGGAGGACGTGACCGCTGCTTGGGGAGGAGGCAGGTTGTCGAAGTTGACTCTGACCACTTGACCAGCCTGGAAGTCGGCTCCCGCGAAGGTGTAGTAGTTTGCTTCCTGGGCCTGGCGTTGGCCCTGAACGGTCAGTCCTGGGGCTTCCACTTGCTGTCCGATGTCACCGACCAGGAGAACCAGGTCCGGCACGTCATACGTCATCGTGAAGGCCAGGCTTTGGCGCGGGTGGTGATAGGGCAAGGCGTACGAGAAGACGAGCTGAGTCTCCCCCGGCGTGAGCGCCCGACTCAAGCGGAAGCCGTCCTTTTCCTGCACCATGTGTTGCGACAGCGTGGTGTCCTGAAAACCCAGTTCACTCGCGTCGGGCGGTAGCGTGAAGTGCAGTGTGTTGCTGTCCTCGTTTCCGACAAACGTGCGGTCGCCGAGGTTATCAATGAAGTACAGCATGGCCACGAAAACCTGATTGCCCTCAAACTCGATGATGGCGTGAGCGCGGCGCACCGCAATCTTGCTCCCGTCCTGCGTGGTCTCGTATACAACCAGCGGCACGTCCAGGGATTTGCTGTCTTGGCCAAAGGTGATCAGTTCGCTGAAGTAGGTCTGTCCGGCATATGTGACCCGCAGCACGTGGGCATTTTGCGGATCGCTGTCCACGTTCTCGAAGGTGAATTGGCCATCCTCGTCTGATGTGGTCGTGGTGATCACCGGCGGGCCCTGGCGCTGCACCAGAGTCAGCAACTCGACCTCGACGCCCGCAATCGGGCCACCATCGCCGGTACCACTGGCTACTTGTCCGCGGACCGTGCCGTCCGGGTCGGCGAGAGCGAGTGATGCGCTGGCTGCCAGAAACAGCCCAAGAAGCATGGCCATGACATGTGTCCATCTCATCCGTCTCATAGTTTGGTGTTGTCCTCCGTCGTGTTCCTGGCGCGCCGGCCTGCGGCCCATCGTCCAGGCAACCCATTTCAGCGGAGCTCAGCATGACGATCAACCAAACTCCAAGTAGATTATATCACGAAAGCTACTAAGGCAAAAATCGCCGCCCCACGAATCCCTGATCCGGCGCAGCGGAGATTGGACAATTCTCGGTCAATGGTGTATGATTGGCTGCAATCGAGGAGGGAAAGATGCAAGCGTCAACGACCGGCCAAACGGAGTGGCGCGGGCCTCTGTTTGTGGCCGGCGCTGCCGGGTTGTGGGGCAGCCTGGGGCTGGTGTTCAAGCACTTGATGACCGCTTACCCGCTGGCTCCCCAGAACATCGGCTTCTTCCGCGCTGCCGTGGGCTTTGCAGCCATGCTGGTTTTGCTGGGCCTTGGCCGGCGAGATTTACTGCGCGTTTCGTGGAGAGATTTCCCGTTCTTTGCCGTGTACGGGTTTGTGGCCATTACCGTCTTTTTCATCGTCTACCCGGCGGCGGTTGATGCGACCACGGTGTCGGTGGCGGCCGTGCTCCTCTACACGGCTCCAGCTTTCGTAACTCTGCTGGCTTGGCGGTTTTTTGGGGAACCTCTGACCCGGCACAAGATGGCGGCCCTCTTCCTGACGTTTACCGGCTGTTTCCTGGTGGCACGAGCCTTCGATGTGGCGGAGTTGCGACTGAATGCTTGGGGCCTCTTGCTGGGGGTTGCCTCCGGGTTCACCTACGGCACGTACAGCATCTTCGGCAAGTTCGGTTTGCGCCGCTACAACTCGTGGACCGTGATGACGTATGCGCTAGGGTTTGGCGCGATCTTCTTGCTGCCGTTGCAGCCGGTGGGCGAGCTCATTGACCTGTTAGCCTCGAGCCGGCAGGTGCTTGCCTTGGTGCTCACGATGGGGATTGTGCACACGGCCGGTGCGTTTGGCCTCTATACGGCTGGCCTGAGCATCATTCCGGCCAGCGTGGCGAGCATTATCGCAACCTTGGAGCCGGTGGTGGCGGCGGCGCTGGCGTTTTGGCTGATGGGTGAGCGCTTGTCGCCCGCCCAGTTGGTGGGCGGAGCAGCGATCATCGCGGGGGTGTTGGTCTTGCAGATGGGCTCGGATTGCGGTGATCAGTGAGCGGTAGCCGGCTGCTACCAGCGCAGCGAGGTTTGGCTGAGCAAGACGCCCAGCCCAAAGCCAAAGACCCACACGAATTCCAACAACATGGTGCGGGAGAGCCGGCCGATCAGCAGCCGCTGTTGGGAGAGGCTGGTCAGCACGTAGAAGATGAGCATCAGCAGCGCGCCACCGGTGAGGCCGTTTATGCCCCAGTAGTTGAGCGCCCAGGTACATTCGCCGATCAGCAGGCCGATCACGGCGGCGTATAACGCGGCCCGCACCCGGTTCTGGCGATCCACAGGCAGAATCGCCAGCGCCAGCAAGGCGCCCAGAAACGTGACGGCGGTGGCCGATAGCAAGCTGCGGGTTTTTGGCGCGTACACTGCCGTGAACAGGGAGAGCGCGGCGACGTACGCCAAAAAGTTGAGGCCCAATTGGGCGGTCACAAACCCTGACCCTCCCGGATCGAGCAGCGCATGTTCGGCGAGTAGCGTCAGGGTAAGAATGACACCCACGAAGGTCAGGGTAATCAACCAGATCGTTCGGTTGGGAGCCAACAGCGGGACGAGGAGAGCGCTGACCAGGGTCACCAGCGCGGGCAGAATCCAAAATGTGAGGCTGTAGTGTTCACGACGACTGTCGAAGTTGGGGTGGCCGCGCACGACGTAATCTGTGCCCAGGGCGGCCAGTGCACTCAACAAGCCGGCCATCAGCCAGCGGGGCGAGAGAACGACGGCGACCGGAGAACCGAGTGCCTGGGTTCCAATTGTGTGTGTGGGGAGCGTAATGATCAGGGAGAAGACCAGGCCAATCAGAACCAGGCCTACGACGACGCTGATCCGATCCAAACGTCCCTTCATTCGTCTCTCAGGCAGTTCTTTGAAAACAGTAGACAGATGCCAGTAGTCGGTAGTCAGATGATCGATGGGCGAAAGTCTCGTGACAGCGACGAATGAGCGAATCAACGATTGAGTCACGCAATACGCAATGCGCAACATGATTCACGCACGTCATCGCCCTTCGTCCACCGCGCCAATCTGCATACCGGAATTGTAACGCGCACAGAGGATTCTGTCAAATGGTGGTGAACGCACGGTGGCGCTGAACGTCGCCCTGCTCGTCCTGGCCGCATGGCCCGTGGGCGTGCTGGTGAACGGGCTGGCCGACGTGATGCCAGAGCGAAAATCGTGGGACGCGCGCCCGGCCTGTCGCTACTGCGGCCAGGAGCTGCCCATGGTCGAGCGGAGCGGGCTGCTCAGCGCGTTGTTGTGGCGGGGACGTTGCGTTCAGTGTACGGCCCCAACCATGAGGCGTCGCCTGCTGGTGGAGCTAGGCATGATGGCCAGTTGGGGTTACCTCGGCTACCGTTTCTCCCCCGGAGTCCATCTTGGCCTGGCCCTTTTCTATACGGTCATCCTCATCGCGGTGACCGTCACGGATCTAGAGCATCGCCTGATCCCCAACCGCATCATCTACCCGGCCATCGCCGTTGCGGTAGTGGCCAGTCCTGTAGATCCCGCCCTGACAATCTGGCAGGCTCTGGTTGGGGGACTGCTCGGTTTTGGACTGTTCCTCGCCTTCGCGGTGGTGGGGCGCGGAGCCCTGGGCATGGGCGACGTGAAACTGGCCGCGTTTCTGGGCGCCGCGCTGGGGTTGCCGGTTGCGCTTGTCGCCTTGCTCGGCGGAATCGTGTTGGGTGGATTGGTATCGCTGCTTCTGCTGGCCACCCGCCGCGTCGGGCTGAAGAGCTACATCGCGTATGGCCCGTTCCTGACGGTCGCCGGTTGGATCGCGTTGGTGTACGGAGAGACGATCATTCGCTGGTGGCTGCGGGCTTGAGGATCAGGTTGTCGATCAGGCGGGCGGGTCCGATGCGCACGGCCAGCGAGGCCAAAGCCCCCCGGTCCAGGCGGTCGAGCTCGACCAACGTGTCCCTGTCCGCGATGCTGATGTACTCCACATCGGCCAGCGGTTCCCTGGCCAGGACTTCGCGCATGGCGGACCGCAGGGCGTTGGCATCCCGCTCACCGGCGCGAAAACGCGATTTGGCGGCGCGCAACGCCCGGTACAGCACCGGGGCAGCTGCCCGTTCCGCTGGCGACAGGTAGCTGTTGCGCGAACTCAACGCCAGGCCGTCCGGTTCCCGCACGATTGGACAGACGACGATCTCCAGATCGAAGTTCAGGTCGGCGACCATCTGCTGAATGACGCGAACCTGTTGGGCGTCCTTCTGGCCGAAGTAGGCGCGGTGTGGGCGAGTGAGGCCGAACAACTTGGCGACGACGGTGGTCACGCCACGAAAGTGGCCTGGGCGGGCTGCTCCTTCCAACAGACTGGTCACTTCCTCGACGGAAACGTAGGTCTGGAAGCCTGGAGGGTACATCTGCTGCTCGGAGGGGGCGAAGGCCAGGTCAACGCCGGCGTCCTCCAGCAAGGCCAAGTCTCGCGGCATATCTCGCGGATATCCCCCCAGGTCCTCTCCCGGCCCGAATTGGGTGGGGTTGACGAAGATCGTCGCGATGATCACATCGTTTTCGGCGCGCGCTTGATGCACCAGCGACAGGTGGCCATCATGGAGAAACCCCATCGTGAGCACCACGCCCACCGAGCCGGTACACTGCTGGCGGGCGCGGTGCATTTCGGCCACAGCTTCAATTACCTTCATGGAGTCGCTCCCTGCGGTGCCGCTGCCGCCAATTACGCCACGCGCAGAGTGGCACCGTACAGCCCCTCGGCAACCTGGTCGCTCATCGAGAAGGAATGGGCCTCGGTTGGGAATTCGCGTGCCTGCACTTCCTCGACGTACTGTCCAACCGCTTCGCGGATCTCCTCACCGAGCATGGCATAGCGCTTGGCGTGTTTGGGCACGAAGTCCTCGAACAGCCCCAACATGTCGTGCAGGACCTGCACCTGGCCATCGCAGCCGGCGCCGGCCCCGATGCCGATGGTCGGGATGTGCAACCGTTCGGTGATCATGCTGGACAGGCGCGCAGGCACGGCCTCCAGAACGAGGGAGAAAGCTCCTGCGTCCTCAATGGCCAAAGCGTCGTCAATCAACCGCCGGGCGTCCTGAACAGTTTTGCCCTGTACGCGGAAGCCGCCCAACTGATTGACCGACTGCGGGGTCAGCCCGATGTGGCCCATCACGGGGATGCCCGCTTCCACCAGCCGCTGGGTCGTCTCGGCCATCGGCCGGCCGCCCTCCAGCTTGACTGCCTGGCACCCGCCCTCCTGCATGAATCGTCCGGCGTTGCGCAGCGCCTGTTCCGGGCTGATCTGGTAGGTCATGAACGGCATGTCGCCCACGATCAGCACTTTCTTTGTGCCCCGTACGACCGCCCGGATATGATGAATCATTTCGTCAAGCGTAACCGGCAATGTCGAGTCATGGCCGAGCACGACCATGCCTAGCGAGTCGCCGACCAGAATCATCGGCACGCCCGCTTGCTCAACGAGGCGCGCCGACGTGTAATCGTACGCGGTCAGCATGGGGATGATCTCCCCCCGATCCTTCAGGGCTTGTATGTCACGAATAGTGAAACGCATTGGCTATCTCCTTTCAAATCTCGAGTTTCGTATCGTCTGTTCCGTTCTTCTCGTGCTGTCCTCCATCCTCTGCTATCAAGGCTGCAATCGCCATCCTCTGCGACTCCGAGAGCTGGCCCTTGGCGTCCGCCATGGGTAGGGTGGCGCGGGCCAGTGTGCGGTAGAGCGCGGCCAAGGCCAGGTCGTGCTCGTCCAGGGCGTGCAGGTGTCGCGCGATGGTGCTTGTGTCTCCACGGGCCAGGGGACCCGTCAGGGCATCGGGAAGCCCGACCGCTCCCAAGTTGTGCACGGTGCCCTCAAGCAGTGGGAGTAACGCGGCCTCGACATCGTCGGGCGGCATTCCCAGATCGGTGAGTAGCCGTACAGCCACGCCGAACAGGCCTGCAGCGTAGTTGCAGGCAAAGACGGCCGCGGCGTGGTACAACGTTTTGTGGTCTGGAGAAAGAGCGAGGATGTGCCCGCCGAGGTCTGCCACGACGGCAGAAAGAGTCATAAACAAGGCATCGTCCGCCTCCAGCCCAAAGTAGGAGCCCGGCAGATGAGCGATGGCCGTGTCTGGATGGGCGAAGGTCTGCAATGGGTGAATCGAACCGATGATGGCGCCGGCATCGGAGGCCGCGGAAAGCACGTCGCGAGAAGAAAGCGCACCGCTGCAATGGACGACGCCCTGTCCGGCGCGCCAGCCGCCGGCATCGGCCACCTCGCGGCATACCTCTTCGATGGCGTCATCCGTCGTCGTGATGAACACCAGGTCTGCGCCCACCGTCGCCGCATGAGGATGGTCCACCGGGAGGGCGTGTACTTGCTCGGCCAGGCGGTCGCGGGACCGTTCGCTGCGGTTGTAAACGGCAACGACAGAGTACGCGCGCATGCTCAACAGCCGCGCGAATGCTGTGCCGACTGTGCCCGCGCCCAGGAACGCGAGCCGCGGTTTTGTGCTCGGTGCTTCTGCCACGGAGTACAAAAAAACCTCCCGGTTTGTCCGAGAGGCAGGGTTGCGAAGCAATGGAGGGCACACGAGCACCATGCTAGTGGCCTGGCGACGCCCGCTCCGCTTTCCATGCCGTCTCGGTCTGATGATCCAAGCGGCCAGAGAGCTGCGTACTCTGAACCTGTACGTTATCCTGGCTCACCGCCGGAACTGAGCCGGTCGGTGGCCTTGACGTTCACCTATATTATAGCCGATTCTGCGGAAAAGTCAAGCTTCGATCCCTGATGCGAGTGTACATTTTGAAGGAGACAAAGCGGCCATCCAGTTCGGTGGCGACCGTCTCTTCCCTGGCCGTCCAGCGCCCAGGCACGATCTCGACTCCCAGCACCTCCGCGCACTGCCTCAGGTATAGTTCTTTCACCGTCTCGCGGTCGGACAGTGAAGGTAGCAGCTCGCCCATCGCGGTCATGTACTGCTCCAGGCTTTCGACGATCTTGTCGCGCATCTTTTCCGAGGGGACTTTGAGGACGCGGGCCATGGTGGCTTTGTCGAAGGTGAACATCAGGCTGCCGACCACCACGTCTGCGGAACCGATCTGGGCCGCGCCGGTGCCCCCGATCTTCTTGCCACCCACATGGATGTCGTTGATCGGCCGGTGCTGCGCCTTAATGCCCAGCGCGCGGTAGGTCTGAACCAGGGGGCGCATATACAGATCGAACCGGTTTTCCAGGGCGGCCGGCAAGTGGTCCCGGTGGAAGATTCATTGGCAAGATATCTGGCCATCG
Organism: uncultured Ardenticatenales bacterium; assembly: GCA_964508275.1. GTDB lineage: Bacteria > Chloroflexota > Anaerolineae > Ardenticatenales > JAADHH01 > CAZDTE01. The sequence goes on along the minus strand of CAZDTE010000050.1, from coordinate 1,181 downwards.
TCCAGGTAGACCGCCCCGCCGCCAACTTCGCGACGGAGAATCAGCAGCCCACGGGTTGCGCAGTACGCCGCGTCCACCTCTTCCTCCAAGTCCTGGTGATAGCCGATGCACAAGTATGGTCCGGCCGGCGATACCAAGATGATCGTGTCGGGATCGTGCGGTTCCATGGTGTGGGCCACGGCGTGGTACACCGTCTGCTAGCGCAGCGGCGAGACGCTCCCGAGGTCAAGCAGGCGGACGGTTCTGCTCATTTGTGTTGGCCTCCCCGTGACGGTGACCGTCTCATTGCCGGTTGTCGTACAACGCTGTCCCGGCCAGCGCGTCGCGCGGCTCGGCGACCGGATCGTCACCCACAATCAGACCGTCGCGAATGTGGATGATCCGGTCGGTGAATTTGGCGATCGCAGGCTCGTGAGTAACCAGCACGACCGTGATCCCGTGCTCGCGATTCAATCGCTGGAAGATCGCCATGACCTCCTGCCCAGACGCGCTGTCCAGGTTACCGGTCGGCTCATCGGCCAGGATGATGGACGGCTCATTCACCAGGGCGCGGGCGATGGCCACACGCTGTTGCTGCCCGCCGGAGAGTTCGTTGGGTCGGTGGCCGACGCGGTCGGCCAAGCCGACTTCGGCCAGTGCGGCCAGGGCGCGGTCCTGCCGGTTCTTGCCGTTCCCGTAGATGAGCGGCAACTCGACGTTGCTCAAGGCGCTCGCGCGGGCCAGCAGGTTGAACGTCTGAAAGACGAAACCGATGCGCTTGTTGCGAATCTCGGCCAACTCGTTGTCGTTCAACTCGCCGACGTTCATGCGGTCCAGGAAGTAGGTCCCCGAGCTGGGCTGGTCCAGGCAGCCGATGATGTTCATTAGAGAGGACTTGCCCGACCCCGAAGGCCCCATGATGGCCACCATGCCTCCGTCGCCGATGCGCAGCGAGACGCCGCGCAGCGCGTGTACTTCGATCTCGCCGATGTGGTAGACTTTGGTCACGTCCGTCAGATCAATCAAGTCAGGACCCTCACAATGCGTCTCCGGTCGTAACTATTCAGCCAGGCCCCCCTAACCCCCCAATCCTGGAAAAGCCTTACACAGATTTTCAGTATCATCTCAATAATCTAGGGCGTCTTGATCCGGCCTTGCTTTTTTCTGCCACGAATTACACGAATTTCACTAATTTTCTTTTC
>CAZDTE010000049.1:0-21619 GCA_964508275.1 uncultured Ardenticatenales bacterium | reverse complement strand
TCCAATCTTGCTGGCAGCCGGCAACCGGGCACGGACAACCTTTTTGAATCGCAGGAGGTATCATCTCAATAATCTGGGGCGTCTTGATCCGGACTTGCTTTTTTCTGCCACGAATTACACGAATTTCACTAATTTTCTTTTCTTTTTCGTGTTAATTCGTGTAATTCGTGGCTGATTTCTGTTGCACCCTATGGTTTGCCCCCATTTTTTGAAAAGATACCGCAGGAGGACGAAATCAGAGAAGGATAAGGAAACATAGAGGTATCATCTCAATAACTTGGGGAACGCCCCCCGGCCCCCAATTCTGGGGGAGCACATGACCCCCCCAAAGTTGGGGGGGTTGCCCCCCAAAGTTGGGGGGTTGGGGGGCTTGACGTCCTGCTCACCCCGAAATATCGAGAAGATACACATAGAGCGCTACGAAGGAAGGTTTGAACAACCGGGAAAAGCAAACGAAGCGGGTTTCTCCAAGAGTGTCCGGTAGTGGATCTCTATCTCCCCACTCTATCTGGACCTTGCCGAAACGGACAACCTGTGGTAAAATCCTGGGAGTTAAGCCCCCGTAGCTCAGTGGATAGAGCACCGGCCTCCGGAGCCGGGAGCAGGCGTTCGAATCGCCTCGGGGGTACTACGATCGAATTGTGAATGGATCCCGGCAAGCAATCAACTGTTGACAATTCACGATTGTCATGGGGCGACTACGATCGATCCTTTGCCGGCCGTCTTGGCCGCGTAAAGAGCCTGGTCAGCAGCCTGCAAAATGGTGGCGGCGTCTTCTTGTTGTGGGTAGCAGCTGACGCCCATGCTCACACTGATTCCGATTTCCTCCGGATGGTCAGCGCCGCCGCCACAGAGAATTCGGTGCTCCTGAATGGCCTCACCCAGGCGTTGGGCCACCACGTGACCGCCGGCGATGTCCGTCTCTGGCAACACGACAACGAATTCATCTCCTCCGTAGCGAGCAACCCAGTCCACATCTCGCAAAAGATGGCTGACTGCCGCCGTGAGTTCTTTCAGCGCCCGATCTCCGCACGGATGGCCGTACCTGTCGTTGATCTCCTTCAGGTTGTCCAGATCCATCATCAACAACGACAGTGGCTTCATGTATCGCTCTGCGCGTCGCACTTCCAGGCCGAGACGCTCGTCTAGGTAGCGGCGATTGTATGTGCCGGTCAGCCCGTCGGTGACGGCCAGCATTTCTACGCGGCGGTGCAGATGCCCTGTGTAGATCGCCAGAGCAGCTTCTTGGGCCAGCAAAGACAGCAGCTCGTAATCGTGGGAAGAGAGGCCATCTTTCTGCGGCAACAGGTTTTCCAGGATGAGCACGCCGGACGGTTTGTTCTCAACCAGCAATGGCACGCAGGCCACGGGCAGCAGTTCGAGATCCGTCGGCAACGAGGCGTCACCGAGTCGCTGCTCTTCGCCATCCCCGCGGATGTATGGTTGCCCGGTATCGATCACGTGCTCCGCAAGACGCCAGTACGGCGGCGGCAAATCCTCGTGGGATGAGACTTGCGCTCCATCCTCCGCGCGTGACCGGTAGACCGAAGGCTCGTCGCTCGCGTAGAAGATGGTCGTGAACTGCTCCGCACCGATGAAGTTGGTCGCCAAGTCACCGATCGCTGCGTAGACATCACCGAGGTTGACAGCACGATGCAGTTGCGAACTGAAGAGAGACAATGTGTTCAGGTGATACATCTGCTGTTCCAGCGTCTTGCGCAAACTCCGCAGTTCCTTGCTGCGTGTGTCCAACTCGGCGGTGTACTTGCGAATCTTTTGATACAGACGCGCGCTGTGAATCGCTGCCGCAACTTGGGTGCTCAGCATGGTCATCAGTTCGAAGTCGGGAGGCTGCCCACGTTCGGCGGTGAAGCTGTGTACGATGAACAGACCTTCTATCTGGCGCTGGACCAAGAGGGGTACAACTGCGGCCACGGGAAATATGCCGTCGGCAATGCGGATCGTCGTTTCTGACGGCGACTCCTCGAACACCGGTTTCGGAAGGGCTTCGGCCGTGGCAAACACCTTCAACATGATGTCTTGATCCAGTGGCAGGATCGTCTGGCCGGGAATAGGTGTGGGCAAGTTGCGCGAAGCCGCCAAGCGGAAGTCGGTTGTGTCATCCTCGCGCACGAATATCGTGAAGACCTCCGCACCCACAATACTTTGCAGGATCTCCTTGGCGATGCGGTATACCTCCGAGGGCTCCAAACTGTCGCGCAATTGGTTGGCAACGGCGAAGAGGGTCGTCAGCAGGTACACCTTCTCCTGCAGCGTTTCGTTGGCCCGGCGCAGCTCATCGGTCTGCCCCTTCGTACGCAGAAGGGCGTGAATAGTGGTGGACACCTCGATCAAGTCCAGTGGATCGGTGAGGCAAGCCTCAGCGCCGGCCTCGGTCGCTCGCCGGCGATCCAGGTTGCCGCCAGGTCCCGCGAGCATGACAATGGGGAGATGGTTTGTCTGTGGATGCGCTTTCAGTTCGGCGCACACGTCGTAGCCCCGTTCATCGCGTAGGGCCACGTCCAGAACCAGCAGGGCCGGGTCGGCCTCCGCGATTGCAGACTGCACGTCGGCGTCGTTACCGATCTGTACAACCGAGAGGCCGAGCTCCCCCAACTGCGTGGAGATCGCCTCAGCAATGGCCTGGCGCTGGGCAGCTACCAAGATGTGGGTTCCGGCATATGTGCGCATGGCGAGGACTTGCCCCTTCTGTCCCTCTCCCCAGGTTCGTGCTCTCAAGAGACTCCCTTGCTGGTAATTATAAGGCACTTTAGGGAGATGTCAAGTATCAAGTGCAAAACGTAGGGTGTCGTGTTGCGTGTTGCGTATTTTGTTCTGCCTGCTGCCTGCTTCCGTTCATCATTCAGCGTTCCCGATGCCCCACTCCAACCAGTCGAAGGCGGCGGACAGGGAGCGCCGGTCGGGGTTTTTTCCCAAACGGACGTAGGCATTACGCTGATCGGGGGCCGACTCCAGGGCGGTGCCCGGTGCGGCTCCTTGTACGCCAATCATCGCATACGGCTGCGGCCCATTGTCTGTGGGGATGTGCTGCGCCCCGCTGTGTTGCAGCGCAGTTCTGGCGGCCGCGGTAAGTTGTCGCGCGGCAGTCCCGCGCGTGGCGATGGCCAGGATGTGTCCGTCGGGGATGGCATTCAGAAATTGGGCCAGGCGATCCGACTCGTAGCGGTTGGCGGTCGTATCGAAGCCTTGGAAGTCAAGCACCTGGCCCGACTGCCGGTCCACGACAGCGACGTTGTATCCGTCCCGGTGAGCCGACGCATCCTGCTCGCCAATCATGATGTATGCCAAACTGCCGGTCTCCGAGCGGCCGCTAGTCACCTCGATGTCTACGGGTGTTTCCAACCCGGTCGATCCGATGGCGCGCTGGCCGGGCAGCACGTCGCTGGGGCGCGCCGCGTACCCGAATTCCAGGTCCACCTCGTTGAGGCCGGCGTGCAGGTACTGCTCCGGCACGGCAACGGTGTAAGATTCCCAAGGGGGGGCCATCCGGATCGATCCGCGCAGGGGCGAGCCGTTGACCGAGATGGCCAGGGTTTGGGTGGGCGCGCCTGGGTAAGCAAAGGGAACCCCGCGCAGGGCCAAGGTGTGGGGCACGTTTGGCTCGCGGACCGGCAGGAACAGGCGCGCTTCCGTCCCGTTGACCCACACGGCAGACTGGCCGGCGATGGTCTCGTTCTTGTCCCACCCTTCGCCAAGGCCCATCAACGCCTGCGGCGTGCCCATGTCCAGGTGAGTGACGCTGGGCGCAGGCGGCTGGATCACGCGGAATGCTTCCGTTCCCGCCCTGTCGTAGACCTTCTCCAGCGGGAACAGATCGCGCGCGTAGCGAGATGTGCGTGGGCGAGTGTCTTCGTATGGCGGTCGGCCGGGCACGGCCGGCGCGATCACAACGTAACGCAGATCGTAAAAGGCGATGAATTGATCGACCAATTCGCGATCCAGTTGCTGCTGCTGTGGGGCAACCTGGCCGTAGGTCTCCATCGCAATGAGGGAGGAGATCACCGGTAGGCGGCGGAAGTAATCGAAAGTGAAAGGCGGGTTGCGGCTGGTGTTGCCACTGAGCAGCCGCTTGCCGTGGGCCGACTGGTAGTACTGCGTGCGGGTGTTCTCGACGCCCAGCACCCCAAAGCTGTTGCGCCAACCGATGGGCAGTGAGAGGATAGCGAAATCACCAGGATCGGCGGCGATTTGCCGGTAGATTTCCGGGGCTCGAGCATCGGTGAGCGGCAACGGGGTGGCCAGGTGCTCGAAAAGGATCAGGCCGATCAGGGCCACGACGAGGGCCGATCGGGCACGCCAATTTGCCACCTTCTCCTGTAGCCAGAGTGTCCCGTAGCCGGCGAGGATCGATAGCATGAGCATCAGCATGGTCACGTTACGGCTGGGCACCCGGTTTGCCCTGAGAAGCGGGACGTAATGTAGCAGGATGTACGGCAACGGCACAGTCATTTGCAGCCCGTCCAAATCGAACTGGGTCTGGCCGTTGATGTGCAGCAGTGGCCCCAGGCTGAGGAGGGCGAAGAGCAGGGCCAGAACCGCCCACTTGCTGGCACGGCGACGGTGGGCGACAAGGCCGACCAGGGCTAGAGCCAGGGTGGTAAAGCCGATGAAGGCCATGTTTACGTCGGTGAAGCGTGCGGTGCCCTCGCGCACGTGTTGCAAGTAGGTCACCCAGTCCTGCCCCCAGAATGGGTGAAGGGCGCTGGGTGTGAAGAAGCCGAACAGGTCCGCCGACAGATTGAGCGCATCACCCCAGCCACTGAGCACGAATGCACCCTGGAACGCCGCACGAGTGATCTGGAGCAGGGCGGGGAACCCCACCAGCATCGTGATGGCCGCCGTAAGCGTCAGACGGGACACGATGGACGGAATGGGATAGCCCCTTGCCTGTGTCCCCTGGAAATCGTTGTTTCGCCAAGCCAGGAGAAAGAATAGCAACGCGGCCAGGCCGGTCAGGGCCGCCATGGTGTGGGAAGCCAGCACGGTGAAGGCCAGGAAGAGGCCGGCCAGGAAAGGATTCTTCAGAGAGCGGTGGCGCAGCGTGCGCAGGAAGTAGAGAATGAAGAATGGCGACCACTCGCCGACCGTGGTGCTGTAATGGCCGAGGGCGACGAAGGAAGCTCGGTAGCTGGTGAAAGCGTAGATCAATCCGGCTACGAAAGCAGCTAGAGGAACCGCGTGCTGCCGGGACGGACGGACCTCGCGGAGCAGATGGGTCGCCAACAAGTACGCACCGAAAGCAGATAGGGCAGTGGATCCCCACCACTGCATGTTGTGAACGACGGGGAGGGGCCACAGGGGCAACAGCGATATGGCCAGAGCCCCGTTCAGCAAGTTCATCGTGTAAAGGCCCAGGTCGGCGCCCACCGGATAGAAGATGTGATTGGTGTGCAGCGGGGATTGTCCCAGGGTAAGAAGCGCATGACGGAACCACCACAAGTTCCACACAAAGCTGTACTCATCTAGGGCCCAGGTGACACTGCCGGGGACGTGTGTCGCGAAATGGAGCGGGAGGGGATATGACAAAGCCACGGCTAGCAAGGCATAAATGCCCAGCACGAGTAGGTGGACGCGGGTCGCTGTCCGGAACAAAAGGCGCTTCTTCATAGTCATGCCGCATTATACCACAGTGACGAAAGAGGGTCAACCGCTAGGTACTTTGTTGCCAAAACAGGCACAGTGTGTTATACTTGCGAACAAATCGGGAGGGGTGCCGGAGCGGACGATCGGGGCGGTCTCGAAAACCGTTGTGGCTCTTGTAGTCACCGTGGGTTCGAATCCCACCCCCTCCGCCTCCATGTCCGTCGATCGCGAGAGTGGTCAGCTGGTCAGCGAGGGCGCCAACGAGCCCGTAGTTGATCGCTGACCGCTGTGTGCGACCGGAACGCCTTGGAGGGTGATTGACAAAATCCTCTGTCTTGTCTATAATGTTCCCACCTGCATGAGGGTAGCTTTGTTGCTGTCATGATGACATGATGAAGGGAAGGGAGGTGGTGCCACCCCCTCAAGCCGGAGGCGGGCTGGGACCCCACATGATTTGAGGGGTGAACCGTCCTTGCTTGATTGCAAGGGACTGCTCGGACCGGTGGCCCATGATGAATTCCCGCACCCACGGCGCTAATTTCGCCGAAGCGGACGCTTCGCTGAAGCGGACGCGCGCCGAACAGCTTGATTCATCTGGCTGGGCCGCACGTGGACGGCCGAGTAGTTGCGATTGCAGAAGAGGAGTGAGAAATGAGAAATGATACATTAAAGCGTTTTGTTCTGTTTGCCTTGGTTCTGGCGGCCCTGGCCATGGCGTTGGGCGCTTGCGCTCCTGCTACGAAGGCACCGGCCAAGCCCACAGAAGCGCCGATGGCCCCAACCGGGAAGGCCATCAAGGTCATGACAAGTTGGCCACTGCAAGGTCCGATGCTGCCGGAAGGCGAGAGCATGAAGCGTGCCGTTGATCTGGCGCTCGCCCACTACCTGGCGGACCATGACGGCAAGGGCCCAGCCGGTTATGACATCGAGCTGATCAACCTGGACGACGCCTCACCGACCACCGGTAGCTGGGATGGCACCATCGAGGCGGAGAACGCGCAGAAGTGCGTCAACGACGCCGATTGCGGGGTGTATTTCGCCACCTACAACTCCGGCGCGGCCAAGGTGTCCATCCCGATCACCAACAAGGCTGGCGTGGCCCAGATCACGCCGGCGAACACCTACCCCGGTCTGACCCACGCCTGGGCGGAGGGCGAGCCGGACATCTACCGCCCGTCGGGCAAGGTGAACTACTTCCGCACGAACGCGGCTGACGACGTGCAGGGCTGGGCCGGTGCGGCCTGGGCACAGTGTCTGGGCTTCAACAAGGTCTATCTCCTCGACGACCGCCAGCTGTACGGCAAGGGCGTCGCGGACGCGTTCCAGCAGAAGGCGGAGGAGCTGGGGATCGAAGTGGTCGGCCGTGATGGCGTGGAGGCGGTGGACATTGACTTCCGGGCGCTGTTGACGAAGGTGAAGGCGAGCGGGGCCGACCTGGTGTACGGCGGCTTCGTGATCGATTCGGGCGGCCCGCAAGTGATCCAGCAGATGGAGGCGCTGGGGTTGTTCGAGGGCGGTGTCAAGTTCATGGGGCCGGACGGCCTGGTGAACCCCGCGCTGGTGGAGCAGGTGGGCGGCGAAAAGGTGGCCAACGACAACGTCTACCTGACCTTCCCCGGCCTGGCTCCCAGCCAGTTGACCAGCGAGGCCGGTCAGCGTTTCTTCAACGACTTCATCGCGGAGTACGGCGTGGAGCCGAGCCCGTGGTCAACGTACGCGTACCAGTCGATGCAGGTGATCCTGAACGCCATCGAGCGAGCGGGGTCGAACGACCGAGCCGCGATCTTGGACGCGATGGCCAGCGGGCAGTACAAGGGCATTACGGGTGAGTTTGGGTTCAACGAGAACGGCGATCCGACGCTGGCTTTCCTGGGTGGCAACCAGGTGCAAGGCGGCAAGATCGAGTACGCCGGCGCGATCAACCCCGACATGGCCCCCGACTGTGCGGGAGTAACAGCTCCCATGGAGCCGGCGGCCCCCATGGGGACGATCAAGGTCATGACAAGTTGGCCACTGCAAGGTCCGATGCTGCCGGAAGGCGAGAGCATGAAGCGTGCCGTTGATCTGGCGCTCGCCCACTACCTGGCGGACCATGACGGCAAGGGCCCAGCCGGTTATGACATCGAGCTGATCAACCTGGACGACGCCTCACCGACCACCGGTAGCTGGGATGGCACCATCGAGGCGGAGAACGCGCAGAAGTGCGTCAACGACGCCGATTGCGGGGTGTATTTCGCCACCTACAACTCCGGCGCGGCCAAGGTGTCCATCCCGATCACCAACAAGGCTGGCGTGGCCCAGATCACGCCGGCGAACACCTACCCCGGTCTGACCCACGCCTGGGCGGAGGGCGAGCCGGACATCTACCGCCCGTCGGGCAAGGTGAACTACTTCCGCACGAACGCGGCTGACGACGTGCAGGGCTGGGCCGGTGCGGCCTGGGCACAGTGTCTGGGCTTCAACAAGGTCTATCTCCTCGACGACCGCCAGCTGTACGGCAAGGGCGTCGCGGACGCGTTCCAGCAGAAGGCGGAGGAGCTGGGGATCGAAGTGGTCGGCCGTGATGGCGTGGAGGCGGTGGACATTGACTTCCGGGCGCTGTTGACGAAGGTGAAGGCGAGCGGGGCCGACCTGGTGTACGGCGGCTTCGTGATCGATTCGGGCGGCCCGCAAGTGATCCAGCAGATGGAGGCGCTGGGGTTGTTCGAGGGCGGTGTCAAGTTCATGGGGCCGGACGGCCTGGTGAACCCCGCGCTGGTGGAGCAGGTGGGCGGCGAAAAGGTGGCCAACGACAACGTCTACCTGACCTTCCCCGGCCTGGCTCCCAGCCAGTTGACCAGCGAGGCCGGTCAGCGTTTCTTCAACGACTTCATCGCGGAGTACGGCGTGGAGCCGAGCCCGTGGTCAACGTACGCGTACCAGTCGATGCAGGTGATCCTGAACGCCATCGAGCGAGCGGGGTCGAACGACCGAGCCGCGATCTTGGACGCGATGGCCAGCGGGCAGTACAAGGGCATTACGGGTGAGTTTGGGTTCAACGAGAACGGCGATCCGACGCTGGCTTTCCTGGGTGGCAACCAGGTGCAAGGCGGCAAGATCGAGTACGCCGGCGCGATCAACCCCGACATGGCCCCCAGTTGCCAGTAGTTGTTGATGCAAGGGGGGAGACGTTGGTTTACCCGGCGTCTCCTCCTTTCCCTCACGCGCTTTTTTCCGGTGCCAGGTCACGCCTTTTCTGACGACCTGTCATTCTCGTGTACCGGTAAACGTTTCTTGGACCCGCAAGGGGAGACTGCATGACACTAACAGAGGTTCTAATCCAACAAGGGATCAATGGATTGACCATTGGCTCCTACTTGGCAATCATTGCCCTCGGCTACACCATGGTTTACGGGATAATTGAGCTAATCAACTTTGCCCACGGCGACGTGTTTGCCGTAGGGTTCTTCTTATCACTCAGCTTGTTCCAGTTCTTCGGAAAACAAACAGAAACACTCACCGGTTTTACGCTGGTCTGGATATTCATCGTCATCGGGTTGCTGACGATGCTGATCTGTGGTCTGTTGAACGTTACCATAGACCGCATAGCCTACCGTCCATTACGCAAAGCTCCTCGCCTCGCCCCACTGATCACGGCTGTCGGCGCGTCCTTTGCCCTGGAAAACCTGATTGCCAACATCTGGGGCCCCAGTCAGATTTACTACCCTGACTTCTTCCCCCGAATTGACATCCTTAACGACTGGCTCCATCTGGACACATTCGTGTTGTTTACGACCCAGGACTTGCTACTCACCGCCGCCCTTGTGCCCATGCTGATCGGACTGGTGCTCTTTGTGCAACGCACGAGAATGGGGAAGGCGATGCGCGCTACGGCCCAGAACAAAGACGCAGCCGCCATCATGGGCATTGACGTGGAACGGGTGATCACGATCACCTTCTTCATCGGGGGAGCACTGGCCGGCCTCGGCGGGATGATCTTCGGTAATTTCCTGCACACCGGCCGTTACCTCATGGGGTTCGACGCCGGCATGATGGCCTTCACCGCTGCCGTGGTGGGCGGCATCGGCAACATCACCGGGGCCATGTTCGGTGGCTTGATTATCGGCTTTATCAAGGCATTTGCCGATCAATATGTGGGCGCCCAATGGACGCGAGCGATCATCTTTGGCATCCTCATTCTGATCCTGGTCTTCAGGCCAGAGGGTCTGTTGGGTACTGGGGAGGCCGAGAAAGCCTGACCGTGTTGCCGCCAACCCTGTTTTCGCAAGAAGCGCACAACGTGGCAAGACAAGGGGAAAAGGTTGGAGATGGCCAAGAATAACAGATACGCCAGACCAAGTTTCATCGAGGATTGGTGCCTCGCCAGCGGCGTGGAAGCGCTTACTTTGGTCTTGCTTGCCCCGGCCTGGTTCATCCGGGGGCAGAATCTCGTGGGAATCACCAGCCTGGCCGCAGCCGCCCTGCTAATGGGGGCAACAATAGCGTGGTGGTCACGACAGCGGTTTAGCTATCACATGCTGGTTGTCTTGTACGTCATCTCCTACGCGGCTTTGTTTGGCACCGGAGTCGCGTTTCTTCTGGCTCACTCCTGGCGCGTGGCTCTCTTCCTGGTGGTTACGGCCTATCTGACAGCCCATCTCTTTTCCAAGAAACAGCGTGGCTGGGGATTCGTGTTGCTGGGCGCGATCGTCATCACGTCCGTGATCTTGATTGCGGCTCGGCCGGCAGACGCCCGTGGGGAACTGCTATCCTCCGTGTACCTGTTTGTCATTTACCTGTTTTCGGGCGGGGCTGTCGCGTTTTACTTCGGACATTCTATGGACGATCTCAGCTCTCACGAGGTGCTGGCTTTCTTCGGCTATCCTGATGTGCCCGGAAGCCGCAGGGCCCTCGCTGCGGCTGTGGACTTTCTGCGGCGGGGAAGGGATGCAACCTTCCGCCTAATCGCCCTCCCTGGCGCGATGCGGGGTTCCAAAGCGGGAGAGGAAGCGGCCGCTCCGCGAGTGCGGCGAGATCCGTTGGCGCGCTTTCGACACGGGACCGGCCGCTGGATCTTTGCTGGGCTTGCCGTCGCCGGTTTCATGCTCAGCCCGTTCGCCGTCCAGGTCTTCGAGCAGCAAACGGACCTCTCGCTACTTATCACGCTCAACGTGGGCCTGCTGTTCGTGGTGTTGGCGCTCGGTCTCAACATTGTGGTCGGCTTCGCCGGGCTGTTGGACCTCGGCTACGCGGCGTTCTTTGCCATCGGTGCATACACCGTCGGCGTCTTCACCTGGCCCAACCTCAAGATGGAATGGAGCTTTTGGGTCGTGATCTGGATCAGCGCCGTCATATCGGCCATCTTCGGCATAATCATCGGCGCGCCTACCCTGCGCCTGCGCGGCGACTACCTGGCCATCGTCACCCTGGCCTTCGGCGAGATCGTGCCCCGCATCATCCGCGAATTGTGGGACATCAACATTGCCTTCAGCATGCGCTTCATCGTCTTGCTCCTTGCCCTGCTCGTCGCTTTCCTGGCCCTGGTCCCGCTGCGCACCTGGCTGGCCTTGAGAAGGGTGGATGGAGGAGGGAGCCGGGACACGTCGGCGTTCGAGACGGCTAGTGTTATCGTTGCCTTCTTTCTGATCTTCGTCGTGCTGTGGCAGGTCGGCAAACTCGGGCTGAACGCTCTCAACTTGAGCGACACACGGTGGGTGCTGGTTGAGCATTTCAATCTGACCAACGGGCCGCAGGGCATGAACCCCGTAGGCCGTCCCCAGATCCTGGGCCACGAAGTGGGTATTGACCCCCTGGTACTGCCCTGGTTCACTATATCGCCCCCCATGCAATGGTCATACCTGATCATGTTAATCGGCGGGCTGGTAATCTTCGCCACCTACCGGCTGGAACATTCGCGCCTGGGGCGGGCCTGGATGGCCATACGTGAGGACGAGACGGCGGCCGACGCTATGGGCGTGGACCCGATCAGAACCAAGATACTGGCTTTTGCCCTGGGCGCGTCGTTCTCAGGCTTTGCCGGATCTATCTATGGCGCTATGATCCAGGCCATCTTCCCCGAACTGTTTAGCTTCTTGGTGTCGGTGTTCCTGATCATCATCGTCATTGTGAGTGGCATGGGCAACATCTTGGGGGTGGTGGCCGGCGGGCTGATCATCACCGTCTTCGACCGGCTCGTACTGGCCCAGATCGTGCCCCAGTACGTGCCAGGCGGCGAGGTGCTCCAGCGGTGGCGGTGGGTGATGTATGCCAGTGGCCTGATCGCCATGATGGTGCTGCGGCCGGAGGGTCTGTTCCCCTCTAGAGCACGGCAGGCTGAACTACACGCTGGCGACGAAGAGGCTCACCTCCCAGACCTGGAAGAACAGCTGGTGGAGGGAAGCTAACCGTGGCGTTATTTGAAGCATACAAAGCAACAAAGAAGTTCGGCGGTCTAACCGCTGTGGATCAGGTAGACTTCTTCATTGAAGAAGGCATGATCGCCGGGCTGATCGGTCCCAACGGGGCCGGCAAGACCACTCTCTTCAACATGATCACCGGCATCTACCAACCCACCTCCGGCCGCCTGATCTTTGACGGCAAACTTCTCGCTTCGCAGGCGGAAGGCAACATCCCCTTCATGTCGGGTCCGATGGCGCCAATGGGCCATTTCTTTGTGGAGAAAGTCTTTGACCGGCGAGAGCACAAAGTGCTGATCAAAGCCTTGCGCCCCAACCAAGTGACTGCGCTGGGCATTGCACGCACGTTCCAAAACATCCGCCTGTTCGAGAATATGACCGCGGTGGACAATGTGCTCGTCGGCCAGAACTGTCGGCTGAAATCTGGCTGGGTAGGGGCGTTGTTGCGCCCACCCCGTGTGGTGGCCGAAGAACGCCAGGCCCGCGAGATAGCTTACCAGGTCCTGGAATACATGGGACTGAAGGGGCAAGAAGATAACTTCGCCAAGAACTTGCCCTACGGGCTACAGCGCAGGCTGGAGATCGCCCGGGCCCTGGCCTCGGACCCGAAGTTGCTGCTCCTGGATGAGCCTTCGGCCGGCATGAACCCCCTCGAAACTCGTGAGCTGACGAAACTGATCCAGAAACTTCGCGACGAGCAGGGACTGACGATCTTGCTCATCGAGCACGACATGAGAGTGGTGATGGGTATCTCCGATCGGGTGAGCGTGTTAGACTACGGCAGGAAGATCGCAGAGGGAACGCCGGCCGAGATTCAGCGCAATCCCAGGGTCATCGAAGCCTATCTGGGGAAAAGAGCAATTCAGGAGGGAGACAGAGAATAGCATGGCCATGTTGGAATTGCACGATGTCCACTCCTACTATGGCAACATTCACGCCCTCAAGGGTATCTCGCTGAGTGTGGACGAGGGCGAGATCGTGACCCTCATCGGCTCCAACGGGGCCGGCAAGAGCACCACCATCCGCACGGTCTCCGGTTTGATGCATCCCCGTCACGGGCAAATCTGGCTGGAGGGGCGCAGAATTGACGGCATGCCGGCGCATAAGATCGTGGGCATGGGGGTTGGTCAGGCTCCCGAAGGACGCTGGATTTTCCCCAAGCTGACCGTTATGGAGAACCTGGAGATGGGTGCGTTTGTCCGCGCAGACAGGGCCGGCATCAACGATGATTTTGAACACGTCTTCGAGCTGTTCCCGCGCCTCAAGGAACGGCGGAGTCAGCACGGTGGCACCTTGTCTGGTGGGGAGCAGCAGATGCTGGCCATCGGCCGCGCCCTCATGGCCAACCCGCGCCTTTTGTTGCTCGACGAGCCTTCGATGGGCCTGGCCCCGGTCCTGGTCGAGGCCATCTTCGAGACGATCCAAGATATCAACAGGCAAGGAACTACCATCCTGTTGGTTGAGCAGAATGCCCTCATGGCCCTCTATGTCGCGCACCGGGGTTACGTCCTCCAGACGGGCGAGATCGTCCTCGAAGGGCCGGCCAACGACATCGCGAAAAACGAGATGGTGCGCAAGGCATATCTTGGAGAGGAATAAGCGCCACAGTTCCGACCCAGTCGATGTTCCCGCCTGGGCAGGAATAGACCTGACTGCCATCCGCCACAACGTCCGCGCGCTGCAACAACAGACCGGCCCAGGAGTGGAAACCATCGCCGTGGTGAAGGCCAATGCCTACGGCCATGGCGCTGTGCCGATTTCTCGTGCGGCGTTGGAGGCGGGAGCGCACTCCCTCGCCGTGGCCCGTGTCGACGAAGGGGTTGCGTTGCGTGAAGCGGGCCTCACCGCGCCGATCATGGTCATGGGCTACGCCCTCCCGGCGCAGGCCACAACCATCGTGGCCCACCATATGACGCCTACCGTGAACACGCTCGCCCTTGCCGAGGCTGTGAGCCGCGCGGCCGCTGGGCAACCGCAACCCTGGCCGATCTACCTGAAGGTGGATAGCGGCATGGGTCGTTTCGGCTTGCTGCCGGACGAAGTGGTCCCGTTTGCCCGTGAGCTCCTCACCTATCCGAACCTGCAATTGGCCGGGCTGTGGACTCACTTTGCCGTTGCTGACGAAGCGGACAAAACCTACACCCGTCGGCAAATCCAGCGCTATCAGGACGCTGTGGCCGCCCTGGAAGCGGTCGAGATAGCCATCCCTCGCCGCTTCGTGGCCAACAGCGCCGCCCTTCTCGATCTGCCTGATGTTCACCTGGACGCCGTGCGTGTCGGCATTGCCCTGTATGGCCACTATCCCTCTCCGGAGGTGTCACGGGCGGTGTCGCTGCGGCCGGCCCTCAACCTCAAGGCCCGACTGGGCCGGGTGCGCGTGCTTCCCGCCGGCTCCGACATCAGCTACGGCCGCACGTACACGACGGCCCGCAACATGCCCGTCGGCCTGGTGCCGGTGGGCTACGGGGATGGTTACCCCCGCGCCCTGTCCAACCTGGGCCAGGTGCTCGTTGGGGGCCGGCGCGTGCCCATCGTCGGACGGGTCTGCATGGACCAGTTCATGGTAGACCTGACGACTGTCCCCCAGGCCCGGCAGGACGACGAGGTTGTCTTGATCGGTGCACAGGGTGGTGAGAGAATCTCGGCGGAAGAGGTGGCCTCCTGGCTGGGGACGATCAACTACGAAGTCGTCACCGCCATCTCGGCTCGCGTACCGCGCGTCTATGTTGGGGAAGATCGGGCAGCTAGTCAGCCGTAACGTTCCGCTTTCTCACCGTCATTTGCCCCAGCATCACGGTATCGCCCAAGAGTTTGCCCTCGTCGTTGCGCACCGGTCGCCACGCCTCGCTCCCGGCCGGTCGCACACCGGCCAGCAGCCGTGTCCAGCCCGCAGGTGCATCGAGCGGCACCAGCACCTTGTGCCGGGCCGCCATCACATCGCCGGCCTGCCAGCGGTCGGTCGTGTCCCATCCGGCGGATGGTGAACCCTCCTTGACCCACGATGGCTGCCCCCGCCGGTCCACCAGCCGGAGCACGAGCCGGTCGTCTTGCTCAAGATCGGCGTCGGCGCGCCACACCAGGGTGAGCGTGATGGGCGTTCCGGGAGCGATGCGGTCGTCCACTGTGGTGGGCCACTCGTAACCCACCAGGTACAGGCCGTCGCCGAAGCGAAAACCGGCCTGCCGGAGCTGCGCCGGCATTGTGGCCGTGGTTTGGCTCGGAGCCCGCGCGTAGAGCGGCCGGATCACGAACGCCAGCGTTGACGTTCCGAAAAGAAACAGCACCGCCAGCATAGTGACCATCCACGCCTGCCGGCGGTCCTCTGGAAACCAGGTAGTCAGCCCAACGACGAAGAGCAGCGCCAGGGTGGGCAGGGCCGGGAAGAGTAGGCGGCCTTGGCCGGTGCCCAGCACGCTGCGACTCCAGAACCAGAGCGCGATCAGCACGGTGGCCAGATGGGCGGCCAGCACGATGAAGGCGATCTGCCGGCGGCCTCGCGCATCCCCGCGCCGCCACAGGCCAGGCCAGAACCGGCACGCCAGCCCGGCCACCGCCAAAGCGCTGAACAGGAGAAGCACGCTCAGTGTCCATCGCGGAAGCAACAGATGCCCCGCGCCACCGAAGGCTCCCCAGAACGTGACGAACAAACCAGACGCCAGCCCGGCGTAATCAGCGGCGGTCAGACTTGCTATGCGCGGATCGGTCACCAGGCGCGTGGCGGACCAGCCCAGGGGATCGCCGAACGCCAGCATGTTGCGGATCAGCCAGGGGCCGGCGACCAGGACAGCGGCACCGCCAAAGAGTAGCACGGGTGCCGGCCCCTCCCGGCGCAGACGCCAAAGGATCACGCCGCAAGCCACAGGCGCGAAGGTCCACAGACTGGTCTTGGTCAAGATACCCAGGCCCAGCAGGAGCCCGAGGATCGCGTAATCTCTCCGCCGTGGTTGTCCTACCACGAGCCGTGCCAGTTGCCAAAGGAGGAGAGCGGCCAGGACTGTGCTCAGGTTATCGTTGTTCACCGCGCCGCTGAGGAATAGGAATTCCGGCAGGAAGGCGACGAAGCCGGCCGCGACTTCGGCCAGGTGCCGCTGGGTTGGGAACAGGAGGATCGCCAGTTGATAGGTCGCCCAAACCGTGACAGCGCCGAGCAACACGGAGCAGAGGCGGGCCAGATGCCAGGCCAGCGCGCCGTCGCGGTAGGGAAAGTCCTCCTGTCGGGGGTGCAGCAGCACGTTTGGCGGGGCAGCGGGATCGTCCACGTCGAAGTCGGCGTTGGCCTGGGGGGTGAACGCACCCTCGGGGACCCAAAAATTCGTCAGCGCGGCCGTGGCATAAAACAGCGGGGGCTGGAACGTCTCTCCGAAGGCCATGCCCTCTGGGGCCGGGAGGTGGCGTTCTCGCGCCAGTGCGCGGGTGTAAGCGTAGTGGGACACCTCGTCAGGCGCTTCACCGAGCGGGACGGCGACACTGTACGCCGTGGCCAGCGCCAGGTAGCCGAGCAGAATCAGGCCGATGCCGCCTGATGAGCGGATGGCGGTTAGCTTGCGCAGCGCAGAGAGAGACTCACGCATTGCCCCCGGCCGCTTCCGCGATCGCTTTGCGAATCTTAGGGCGCAGGGGGCGCATGTCCTTCGTGTGCGGTCCGCGTATGACCCGCTTCAGATCACCAAACCGCACGGCCAGAACCGGCAACGAGCCGTCGATTTCAATCTTCAAATCCCAGTTCAAGAAGACGACAATGCCCTCGACGTCGATCGCGCTGGCGTCGTCTGGGAATCGCTCGGCGACCCAGTCGTTGACCCGGTCTAAATCCTGGTACAGTTCTTTCGTCGGATCCCCCAGCCATTCGCGAGTCATGCCCTGGAAGAAGTGGGTCCACTTGAAGTCTTGTTTCCACTGGCCATTGCTGTAGGTCACGCGCCCATCTTGGCGCTTTGTCCTCAGAACGACCAACCCGCGCGGGGTCAGGAGTACGTGGGAAGCCGGTAGCAGGTAGTTGATGAGGGTGTAGCGGTCGTTCAGGCTCTTGAGGGACGTCTCTAGCGTGGTGTGGGCGATGGGGTCCCGCACCCATCGTTCCACCAGGTACGCCCCAATCGTGGCCAGCGTGAAGCCGGCAAACGTGCTCAAGTAGGCTTGCTGTAAGTTGCTCAACCGGAACGAAATAACCAACCCGGCAACCAGGAAACCAAACCCAAGGATACTGGACAGCCGGGCGAAGCGGGAGTACAATTTCACTTTGCGCTCGTTGGTGACAATCCTCATCAGCGCGCACCCCCTTCGTCAAAACGGCGTAGCACGATGCAGGCATTTTGGCCTCCCAGCCCAAAGGAGTTGGAGAGCACGGTACGCACGTCGGCCTTGCGGGCCCGGTTCGGCACGTAGTCCAGGTCACAGTCAGGGTCCGGGGTCTCATAGTTGATCGTGGGATGGATCGTCCCCGTGGAGATGGTCTTGATGCCAGCCAACGCCTCCACAGCACCGGCTGAACCCATGCTGTGCGCGATCATGGACTTCGTAGCGCTGACCGGTATCCGGTAGGCTGCCTTGCCAAAGAGACGCTTGATGGCCAAGGTCTCTACCGCATCTCCGACCGGTGTCGAAGCCCCGTGGGCGTTGATGTAGTCAACCTCCTCTGGTGTCACACCGGCATCATCCAGCGCCCACCGCATCGCGTTCTTGGCCCCCAGCCCTTCGGGATCAGGGATGGCAATGTTGTAGGCGTCGGCCGATGTCGCCGACCCCAGCAGTTCGGCGTAGATGTGCGCACCCCGGTCCAGGGCATGTTCAAGCCGCTCCAGGATCAGGATGGCAGCCGCTTCGCCCAGAAGGAACCCGTCACGATCCTTGTCGAAGGGACGCAGCGCCTTGTCCGGCTCGTCATTGCGTTGGGAAAGGCCGCGCATGGAAGAGAAACCGGCAAAGGCCATCTCGATCACCAGGGCCTCGGCCCCCCCGCAGAGCATAACGTCGGCGCGTCCGTGCCGGATTACGTCGGCGGCCATGCCGATTGCCTGTGTTCCGGAGGCGCAAGCTGTGGCCACGGTGCCCGTGTATCCGCGTATGCCGTATCGCTGGCTGATGTGAAACGCGGGCATGTTCGGCAGGCTGGCCGCGATGACGGTAGGACCGACTCTGCGCCATCCCTTCTTACGCACCGTGTCGATTCCGGACATGGCCATGTCGAAACCGCCCATCGCTGTGCCGATCACGATTCCCATGCGCTCGGCGTTGTTCACCGGGGGGTCTAACTCGGCGTCTGCGAGAGCTTGCTGGGCCGCGGCCATACCAAATTGCACGCCACGAGCCATCCGCCGGGCCGCCTTCCGATCCATGTAATCTCTCGGATCGAAGCCGCGCACTTCGGCGGCGATTTGGCAAGGGTAGCACGAGGCATCAAACAAGGTCACCCGGTCAACGGTGGATCGTCCTTCTAGGAGACCCTCCCAGAAGCTGTCTACGGTAAGCCCCAAAGGCGTGATCGCTCCCAGTCCGCTGACGACAACGCGCACTCGTCCCCGGTGGTCAAGCATCTCCATGTTCCTCTCCTCGCACACGCTTCTCAATACCCGCTTCAATTGCTGGCACAACGCCTTGCCTGGCGGCCCGGGCGGCCATGGCCACTCCGTTCATCACCGCCTTGGCGCTGGAACGGCCATGGCCCACGATCACCACGCCCGCAAGGCCGAGTAGTGGAGCGCCGCCATACTCGGCATAATCAGTACGGCTGGCGAACCGCTCAAATGCCCCTTTGCTCAGCAGGCCTCCCAAAGTGGATACCGGCGTGCGCTTGATCTCTTCTCGCAGCATCGTGGTCACCATGCCCACCAGGCCCTCTGCTGATTTGAGTATCACGTTCCCGGTGAAACCATCTGTCACGGCCACATCTGTCATGCCGGCGAAGATGTCCTTCCCTTCCACGTTGCCCACGAAATTCAAGCCGGGAGTTTGCCGTAACAGCACGTGCGCTGCTCGCACAAGCTCCGATCCCTTGGTTTCTTCCTCGCCGTTCGACACCAGGCCGACTCGAGGAGCTTGCACACCCATAACCCGTTCTGCGTAGGTGGCCCCCATGATGCCGAACTGCCGCAAGTACTCCGGTTTGCAATCGGCGTTGGCTCCGATGTCCAGCAGTAAGCAGCGCGCTTGCGTAGTGGGAAAGACACCGGAGAGCGCCGGCCGGCGCACGCCCCGGATGCGCCCCAGAATCAACACGCCGGCGGCCAACATGCCGCCGGTGTTGCCCATCGAAACGAAGGCGGCCACCTCACCACCCTTCAGCAGGCGCATCCCCACCGCCATGGAGGAATCCGGCTTCGCTTTGATCGCGGCCGAGGGATGCTCATCCATGCCTACCACCTGTTCCGCGTGAATGATCGGCAGGTCCAAGTCTTGCGCGTTCTGGCGGGCAATCTCTTCCGCAATCACCCGGCGTCTGCCGACCAACACTACAGGCAATTGGAGTTCGCGGGCTGCGTGCACCGCGCCGGCGACTGTCACCGAGGGGGCATTGTCCCCGCCCATTGCATCCAGGGCGATTCTCATGGCCGCTTCACCACGGACGTAATCTCGGCAACAAGCTCGTACCGGCCGAAGGGGGGCATCATGTAGACTCCTTGCGCAAACTCTGGAAGAGCATGTAGCAATTCCTGGGCCAGCTTGACGCCCAGCAGGCGGCCATCCGATCCGGCTTCCCGCATCCGGTTGCGCACCGAGTCGGGCACACGGATTCCCGGCACCTCGTTGTGCAGGAACTCTGCGTGGGCCGAACTCTGCAACGGCAGACATCCGGCCAGGATGGGCAGTGTCAGAGGGCCATATTGCTCCTCGTACGTGGCCACAAACTGCCGGCCGATTGCCGGATCGTACAGCGGCTGGGTCAAGGCGAAGTCGGCACCCGCCTCAATCTTGCGATGGAGCAGGCGTGCCTCGCGTTCAACGTCACGCGCGCCCAGGTTCAAGGCTACACCGACGAAGAAGCCGGTCGGCTGCCCGATCGGAGAACCGGCCTGGTCTACGCCCCGATTGAGCTGCTTCTTGACGATGCCGACCAGGCCGGACGGAACGACGTCGTAATTCGCCGCGGCCTCCGGGTAGTCGCCAATGGCCGGTGGATCGCCCATCACCACGAGGATGTTGCGAACCTCCAGCGCGTGGGCGGCCAGGAGATCGCCTTGCACGCGGAGCAGGTTTCGGCCACGGGTAGGGAAATGGAGCACCGTTTCCACGCCGACGTCCTGCTGGATCAGGTGGCACACGGCCCAGGGACTCATGCGCATGCGGGCCATGGGGCTATCGGCGACGTTGATCACGTCCACGTTCGCTTTGCGGAGCTCACGGGCCGCAGCCAGCATGTTGGCCGGGTCGAATCCGCGTGGGGGGTCCATCTCCACGCTGACGACGAACTGTCCGCCGGCCAGTTTCTGGGCCAGGCTTGTGGGTCCCTCCGGCGCGCGGGCCCGTGGCTCCCACACGGCGCGCGGCAGCACAGCGAGAGGTGGCAACTCGTGCGGCCGGGGTGTGCCATCCAGTGCTGCTCGCATGGCTGCCGTATGCTCCGGCGTCGTCCCACAGCAGCCACCGATCAGCGTGGCGCCCGCCGCCGCGAACTGGCAGGCGTACTCGCCGAAGTAGTCGGGTGTTGCGGGATAGACAATGCGCCCGCCTCGGCGCTCCGGCCAACCGGCGTTCGGTTGCACACTCAGGGGGGTGTTGGGCAGTTTCTCGGCCAGTATGCGCAGCACTTCCAGCGCGCGCGCGGGCCCGACGGAACAGTTCAGCCCCAGGGCCTCGATCTCCAGGTCGGCGAGTCGGTCGGCCACTTCTGCGGGACCGAAGCCGAGGGGCGTGCGGCCATCCTCTGCGTAGGTCATCTGCGCGACGATGGGCAAAGAGCAGACTTGGCGCGCCGCACGAACCGCCTCCCGAATCTCGAACAGGTCAGAGAAGGTTTCCAGGATGATCAGGTCCACGCCGCCCTCGGCCAGGGCGGCGATCTGCTCGGCGAAGATGGTGCGCACGTCGGCGGGCGTCAACCTGCCGATGGGCGCCATGCGTTGGGGCAGTGGGCCAACCGAACCGGCTACAAGCGCCTCCCGCCCCGCTTCTGCGATCGCCTGGCGGGCGATCTTGGCGCCGGCCAGATTGATGCTGGCCACGTGTCCTTCCAGCCCGTATTCCGCCAGCTTTAGCCGGTTGGCGCCGAAGGTGTTCGTCTCGATGATGTCGGCCCCGGCCGCCAGGTAGGCGGCATGGACCCCGCGGACCGCCTGCGGGTGCGTGCGATTGACGTCATCAAGACAGCGGTCGAACGAGATGCCCTGGGCATAGAGCATCGTTCCCATTGCGCCGTCCACCAGCAGCGGGCCGCGTTCGAACATTGACTTCATGGGCCGTATTATACCATCAACTCTCCTTCCGGGCAAGGAGGGGGGGAGGTAGTCACCCAGCTTGGGCGCGATTCAAAAGTGAAGCAAACAGGTAGTAGTGCAGCAATGGAGAATGGGTATTCTTTATTGCTGCGCGCGCCGATTCCCACTTGACAGCAGGCTGTGTTGATGGTAAGATGAGGCTGCAAACTGTGGAGCTGTTAGCCGATGGGCAGGCCGACACCGAACGGT
>CAZDTE010000048.1:0-21737 GCA_964508275.1 uncultured Ardenticatenales bacterium | reverse complement strand
GAGGACATTCGCCTGGCCCTGGAAGCCGAGAACATCGAATCCCGCCCTCTGTGGAAGCCCATGCAGCTGCAGCCGGTGTTCCGTGACTGCGAGGCCGTAGGCGGCGCCGTGGCCGAGGAGTTGTTCGCGCGGGGACTCTGCCTCCCCTCCGGCGCAGGCATGAGCGAGGGCGACCAGATGCAGGTGGTGGAAGTGGTAGAGAGGACGCGGATGAACGCGGGCTGTACACCCAGAAGAAACGAGAAATCCGTGCAATCCGTGAAATCGATGGCTCAATTCGTTCGATCTCAATCTCCCGTCTCCACAGGAGGCTCAATATGCGCAATCGTCACTTTTTCCTGTTAGATTTGCTGCTCCTTCCGGCAGCGGCTGTACTGTCCTTTGCCCTACGTCTGGATACCGTTTCATTCCAGCGCCACGGAACCGCGTTGCTGGCCTTCATTGCTCTGATCGTGCCGGTGCAGATCATCACCGGTGCGCTGCTGGGACTCTACCGGCGTTACTGGCGCTACGCTAGCATCGATGAGTTGGCCCTCGTGGCGGGCAGCGTCACCCTGGCCTCTGCTGTGGGGGCCGCGCTGCTCTTCGCCCTGCTGCTGCCTTGGACGGGCATACGCTCCTTCCCTCGCTCCGTCGTACTCATTGACTGGTTGCTGGCGCTTGCGCTTGTGGGGGCCCCCCGTTTCACCGTGCGTTTGGCCGAGCGGGAACGGCAACGCCGGCGACGCAAGCTGCACAAAGGGCCAGAAAAACGGGTGCTCGTCATCGGGGCCGGCGATGCCGGCTGCATGATCGTCAAGGAAATGCAAACCAACCCCCAACTGGGCATGATCCCTGTCGGCTTCGTGGACGATGATCTCGCCAAGCAGGGCACCCACATCCACGGCGTCACCGTAATGGGTGGACGCAAGGACATCCCCAAGCTGATACGGGAATACCGGGTATCGGAAGTGATCATCGCCATGCCTGCCGCGCCGGGCGACACCATTCGGGAGATCGTGCAGATCTGCGAGCAAGCCGCAATCGCTGTGCGCACAATACCTGGCATCTACGAGCTGCTCTCGGGCAAGGTCGACGTGCGCCAAATCCGCGAGGTGCGCATTGAGGACCTTTTGCGGCGGGAGCCGGTGCATGTGGATGCCCAAGACGTAGCAGAGATGATTCGCGGCGCGCGCGTGCTGGTGACCGGTGCGGGAGGGTCCATCGGTTCGGAGATCTGTCGCCAGTCTGCGCATCATGGAGCGGGTCAACTTGTGTTGCTGGGTCATGGTGAAAACAGCCTGTTTCGGATCAGCCGGGAGCTGCAACAGGACTATCCACACCTGGTTGTCCATACCGTCGTGGCTGACATCCGGGATCGCAGGCGACTGGAGGTGATTCTCCGCCAGCACCGGCCCCAAATCGTCTTTCACGCGGCGGCCCACAAGCACGTACCCCTGATGGAAGCAAATGTCGAGGATGCCGTGACCAACAACGTCCTGGGGACGCGCAACCTGGTCGAAGCGGCTGCTGCGCACGAGGCGCAGCGATTCGTGTTGATCTCCACCGACAAGGCAGTCAATCCCACCAGTATCATGGGCGCAACCAAGCGCGTCGCCGAACTGATCGTCGAAGAGGCGGCCCGCAAGGCGGGTGGATGCTTTGTAGCCGTGCGTTTCGGCAATGTGCTGGGCAGTCGGGGGAGTGTGGTCCCGGTATTCCAGGAGCAGATCGCTCGTGGCGGGCCGATCACTATCACCCATCCCGAGGTGCGGCGCTACTTCATGACCATTCCGGAGGCCGTACAACTGGTGATGCAGGCAGCGGCGCTTGGCACGGGGGGTGAAGTCTTCGTCCTGGACATGGGCAAACCGGTGCGCATTACCGATCTGGCTCGCGACTTGATCACCCTCTCCGGTTTCGAACCGGATCGGGACATTCCCATCGTCTACATCGGTCTGCGGCCGGGCGAGAAGATGTTTGAAGAACTCTTTATCCAGGGCGAAGAGTACCAGCGTACCCGCCATAGGCAGGTATTCACAGCGCGGAACGGCCCAAACGACACGCCGTCTGATCTGCACGCGAAACTGGACACACTGCTGAGTCTGGCTCGGTTGGGGGATGAGTTGGCAGTGCGGCGGTACCTGTGCCAGTTGGTGCCGGAGTTCACGCCGCCGGGTCCTCTCCCTGGTCATTCCCCTGCCCCGGCCCCCAACGTCTCTGACTCCCCGCATCCTCTTCCATCACCCCCCCCTCTCCGGTTACAAAGTGACCAGCCGCCGGCGTCGTGACTCTGCGCGAAGATTGGTGCAGTTTCCATTGCCGGGCAGCGCCCATCTATCGTCGGCGGCCCATCGCCTCTTCCTGCCTTCCTTAACCAATTGTAGTACACTGTCTTGGCGTCATAGCTGCCGGGGTGCTTGTCCGTTGGCTCAAATCTGATATTCCCGATCTGATCATTGGAGCCATCGTATTGGCCATCGTGACGCGCGGTGCGCTTAGGATACTGCGGCTGGGGTCTCACAGTGCGTGAACAGCCGCTCAACAACGGCGTGCAGTTGACCGGGGGCTAATCGGCGCGGTTCTTGAAGTTTCGCGCAGGGCACGACGGTTCTGGTAATAGAGCCGTTCTGAGATCACCCGCCCGGCAACTGACGCCAAGCGCTCGGTGGACACCCACTTCCTTTTCCCCATTTGACGAACCGGTAGCTTTCGGCTATACTCTGTGCCAGACGAAACCAGTAGCCAGTAGTCAGTAATCAGATCGTCTGACTACTGGCTACTGACATCTGACTACTCGCTATCGAAACCTGACTACGGACTATGGCGCAGATATTCCCGTTTACGGCTGTCGTTGGACAAGAGAAAATGAAGCGGGGCCTGATCCTGAACGCGATCAGCACCCGCATCGGCGGAGTCCTCATACGGGGGGAGCGAGGCACGGCCAAGTCCACAGCGGCCCGCGCTCTGGCGGCCCTGCTGCCCGAAATCGACGTCGTCGCCGATTGCCCCCTCAGTTGCGACCCGCACAACGGCGGCGTCCTCTGCGACAACTGTGCCGAGCGGCGCGCCCTCGGCGAGAAATTGCCGATCGCCCGACGACGCACTCGCGTCGTGGACCTGCCGGTCAGTGCCACCGAGGACCGCGTTGTCGGCACGCTCGACATCGAGAAAGCGATCAAGCGCGGCGAGAAGCACTTCGAGCCCGGCGTTCTGGCTGCGGCCAATCGCGGACTCCTCTACGTGGACGAGGTCAACCTGCTGGACGATCACGTCGTCGACTTGCTGCTCGATTCCGCCGCCATGGGAGTCAACGTGGTCGAACGGGAAGGCATCTCCTTCTCCCACCCGGCCCGCTTCATCCTGGTTGGCACCATGAACCCGGAAGAAGGCGACCTGCGCCCCCAGCTTCTGGACCGGTTCGGCTTGTGCGTCGACATCCGGGGCATCGCCGGGACCGAAGCTCGCGTCCAGATTGTGCAGCGGCGCGTGGAGTACGAACGCGATCCCGAGGTCTTCTACCGGGCCTGGCGAACCGAAGAGCAGCGCCTCTCTCGACGCATCCAGCAGGCGCGTGCTCTGCTGCCGCACGTCACGTATTTGCCTGCCGACTTGCATCTCATTGCCCGCCTGACCTCGGAACTGGGCGTGGACGGTCATCGCGCCGACATCGTCATCCTGAAAGCCGCCCTGGCCCACGCCGCCTTCGATGGCCGGCGCAGCATCAGCGAGCACGACATCCTGCTCGCGGCCGAGCTGGCCTTGCCCCATCGGCTCCGGCGACGCCCGCTCCAGGAAGTGCAGCAAGAACTCGATTCGCTTGGCCAGCGGCTGGAACAGGTCAGCGCAGAGGTCTACCTTGCGGACGGCGACGGCGGGAGTGACGCCGAAGAGAACGAGCCCAAAAAAAACGATAGCGGCGACGTGACAGCGGCAGTGCAGCCTGGTGAGCAACAACCAGCCTCCGATGACAAAGACGCCCCGCCGCCGCGACCCCACTTTCAAGAACCGTCACGCGACGGCGGGCAGTCAGACGGTCACCAGCAACCGGTAGCCGTCGGCGACCTCACCGGATCGCCCCAGGTGCAGACGACGCTCGACCGACTGACCCGGCGCAACGCCGGCAAGCGCAGCACGACGCGCACGGAGCGCAAACGCGGGCGCTACACCTACAGCCAACCCGCCAACGGCGATCTCCGGGACATCGCCTTCGACGCCACCTTCCGCCAGTCGGCACCACACCAGATTCATCGCCCGGATGATGGCCTGGCCCTCTCCATCGCGCCCGACGAAGTGCAGCGCAAAGTACGCACCCGCCGCGCTTCCAATCTGCTGCTCTTCTGCGTGGATGCCAGTTGGTCGATGGCCGCCTCCGAACGGATGAAGCAGACGAAAGGTGCGATCCTTTCCCTGCTCGTCGACGCCTACCAGAAACGTGACCAGGTCGGCATGGTCATCTTCCAGAAAGAAGACGCCCACTTGCTGCTGCCCCCCACCGGCAGCGTCGACCTGGCCCGCAAGGTGCTCGAAGACATCCCGGTCGGAGGGAAGACCCCTCTGGCCCGCGGCCTGCACCTGTCTTTCGAGGTGATCACCAGAGAGATGCGTCGTGACTCGGAGATCATGCCCCTCCTCATTCTGCTCACCGATGGCGCCGGAAACGTCTCCATGGGATCGCGGCCTCCTCAAGACGAAGCGCTCTCCGTGGCCGATCGCATCAGCGAGAAGCGCATCCGGTCCGTGGTGATCAACACGGAGCATGAGGCGTTCGATCGCGGCCTGGCCAACCAACTGGCCCAGCACATGGGCGCCGATTGCTACACGCTCGCTGACTTCCGCCCCGAAACGCTCGTGTACCACGTCAGGCGAGAGCTGGGCGAATGAAGTTCGTCCACGCCGTTTGCCCCCACGACTGCCCCGATACCTGCTCGATGCTCGTGACGGTGGTGAATGGCCGCGCAGAAAGCATCCGCGGAAACCCCGACCATCCGATCACCCGCGGCTTCCTCTGCGTCAAGCTCAACAACTACCTGGATTGGACGTACAATCCCCACCGTGTCCTCTTCCCGCACAAGCGCGTCGGCCCCAAGGGAGCCGGCGACTGGGAGCGAATCTCGTGGGACGAAGCGATCGCCACCATCGCCGACCGTTTCCGCGACATCATTGCCCAGCACGGCCCGGAGGCGATCCTCCCCTACAGCTACTCCGGCACGCTGGGCCTGCTGAATTTCGGCAGCATGGACCGGCGGTTCTTCCATCGCCTCGGTGCCACCTTGCTGGACCGTACCATCTGTTCGACCGCCGGAAAAGTCGGCCACCGGTTCACGCTCGGTGACGCCGGCGGCACTGACCCAGAAGCGTTCGCCGGCGCAAAGCTGATCCTGATCTGGGGCTCGAATCCGGTCACCAGCCACGTACACCTGATGCCGTTCGTGAACCAGGCGAAGCGACAAGGCGCTCGCCTGGTGGTCATCGATCCCCGGCGCACGCGCACGGCCCGCCACGCCGACCTGTTCCTTCAACCGCGACCGGGCACGGATGCGGCGCTCGCCCTCGGCATGATGCACGTCATCATCGAGGAGGAGTTGTACGACGCCGACTACGTGGCCCACCACACCATCGGTTTCCGCCGGCTGTGCGAGCGTGTGCAGGACTGGCCCCCCTACCGAGCGGCGGCCATCACCGGCCTGGATGCTCGCGACATCGTGGACCTGGCCCGCACGTATGCCACCGTCCGGCCGGCGGTGATCCGCGTAAACTATGGCCTGCAGCGCCACACCAACGGCGGCATGATCATCCGGACCGTCGCCTGCCTGCCGGCGCTGATCGGCGCGTGGCGGGAGACCGGCGGGGGCTTTCTGCTGGGCACCGCCGCGGAATTCGCCATGAACGATGCGGCCCTGAAACGCAGAGACTTGCTGCGCGGACAGCCGCGCACGATCAACATGATCGCGTTGGGCGAGGCTCTGCTGACCGCCCGCAAACCGACGCTGAATGGCCTGTTCGTCTACAACGCCGACCCGGCCAATTCGGCGCCGGATCAGACCCGCGTGCTCCGGGGGCTGGCGCGGGACGACCTGTTCACCGTCGTCGCCGACCCCTTCTTCACCGACACGGCCTGCTATGCCGACATCCTTCTGCCGGCGACGACGCAACTGGAACACCTGGACCTGCACACGTCCTACGGGCATTACTACATCGCCCTGAACCAGCCGGCCATCGAGCCGCAGGGCGAGAGCATGCCCAACACGGAGATCTTTCGACGACTGGCGCAGGCGATGGGGTTTGACGAGGACTGTTTTGCCGACCGCGACGAAGACCTGATCGACCAGGCGCTGGACACAGACGATCCACGACTGGCCGGCATCACGCGCGAACGGCTGATGCGCGAAGGGTTCGCCAGGCTAAACCTGCCGGAAAACCCCCATCGCCCGTTCGCCGCTGGCCGCTTCCCGACTCCGTCCGGACGCGTGGAACTGTACTCCGAGAGCATGGCCCGCCAGGGTTTCGATCCGTTGCCCGAGCACCGGGCGCTGGTCGAAGGGCACGAAGCCGACCAAGACGTGCGGCGCCGCTTTCCTCTCCAATTGCTCACCCCAAGCGCTCATCATCTCTTGAACAGCAGCTTCGGCGCTGTGGACTCGCTGGTGCGCAAAGAGAGCCGGCCGACGCTGGAGATTCACCCGCTCGACGCGGCACGGCGACACATCCGCGATGGCGATCAGGTGCGGGCGTGGAATGAGCGCGGCGCGTGTCTCCTCTTCGCCCGCGTGACCGACGATGTGCGCCAGGGCGTCGTCGTCAGCCCCAGCGTGTGGTGGGCGAGCAAATCCCCCGGCGGCACCGGCGTGAACGCTACGACGTCAAATCGTGAGGCGGACATGGGCGGCGGCGCAACGTTCTACACCAACTTGGTGCAGGTCGAACGGGTCATGTGAGCAGTGAAACACGGGTGTATTTCAGCTCTGGGGCAGATTCAACGATTCTACCGCAGAGGCACAGATAGCGCGCTGAGAACGCCGAGTCTTTCTCCATTGTTTATCTCTGCGCCCTCTGCGCGCCCGCATGTTGGGCGACCCCTGCGGTGAGACTATTCTCACCCCCATTCTGAAATGCACCCCGAAACACTAGCTGAGCGCAGCAACATGAGTCAACGACAGGCCGATGCGTGGCTGGTGTTCGTCACCCTGATCTGGGGGAGCACCTTCGTCGTCGTCAAAGGGGCCCTGAACAGTGTGGGCCCCTTTGGTTTTGTGACCTTGCGATTCCTCCTCGCGGCCCTGGTGCTGGGAGTGCTATTCTGGAATCGCGTCCGCACATCCTCCCGCCCGGAAATACTGGCCGGTGTGCTTATCGGTGTCTGGCTGTTCGCTGGCTACATCTTGCAGACGATCGGCCTGCAATATACCACCACGTCCAATGCCGGGTTCATCACCGGCCTTTCCGTGGTGTTGGTGCCGCTTTTCTCCACGGTTTTTCTGCGCCGGCCCCCCTCTCGGGCCGCCCTGGCCGGCGTGCTCCTGGCCACCGCTGGGCTGGCTTTGCTTTCGCTGCACGGCGATCTCTCCTTCGCGCCGGGCGACCTGTGGGTGCTCGGCGGCGCCATCAGCTTCGCCCTGCACATCACCACGATCGCGCACTTCGCGCCACGCATGGACCCGTTGCGCCTGGCCTTCTTCCAGGTGATCACCACCGGCTTGGTGAGCCTGGCGCTGGCCCCACACTTCGAAACCCTCACCCTTGCCCTTCCGGCCCCGGCATGGGCGGCCATCGCCTTCACCGGCGTCGTCGCGACGGCCCTGGTCCTCTCCGTCCAGACGACAGCGCAGCAGTTCACGTCGCCCACGCACACCGCTGTGATCTTTGCCCTGGAGCCGGTGTTCGCCGCGCTGTTCGGCTTTCTGCTGGCCGGGGACCGTTTGGGGACGCGCGAGCTGCTCGGTTGCGCACTCATTCTGGCCGGGATGTTGGCTGCCGAACTGGGCGACGGGAAGTGACGCGTTTGCCCCCAACCATCTTGCATGTTATAATAACGTGGGTGTGTCCGCGTGGCGGACATTTCCCTGGATGACAACGGGCGACGATGGACGAACCGGTCCATGCGCCCTGCAGATCGAGGGCCTCCAAAGATGGATCGGGTAGCGCAGCCAACGGACCGGCCCAAGCTGATAGACCGCATCGTGGCGGGCAAACGGAAGGAGTTGGTAGCGAAACAGGCCCACCAACCGCTCGACGCGCTCCGGGCCCGCATCGACGGGCAAAGCTCTGCCCAATCACTGATCGCGGCGCTGAACGAGCCGGGGCCACACCTGATTGCCGAGGTAGCCGGCGCATCGCCGACGCGGGGACCCTACGCGGTGCAGGAGGAGCCGCGTAGTCTGGCGAATTCGTTCGTCGCCGCCGGCGCAGTAGCAATCTCTGTGGTGACCGAATCGCGCTTCTTTGGTGGGGGCATCGCCGACTTGGTGGCCGCTCGCGAAACCGTTTCCTGTCCGGTGATCCGGCGCGACTTTATCGTACACCCGTACCAGGTCTACGAATCGCGAGCTTACGGTGCAGACGCTATCTTCCTGCTGGCCTCGCTGTTGACCGCTGCGCAACTTTCGGAACTGATGGAGGTCAGTGCCAGTCTCGACATGGACGCCGTAGTTGAGGCGCACACGGAAGAAGACCTCCGGCGCGCGCAAGCGCTTCGCCCTCGCCTGCTCTGCCTGAACGACTGGTGCCTGGAGGATTTCTCCATCCAGGTGGGGACCGCTCTCCTTCTGCTACCGGCCGTGCGTCCGGGCACGTTGGCTGTCGCGGCGGGCAACATCAACACGGCGGAGCAGACCGGCGCGTTGTTCGCGGCCGGCGCACACGCAATCCTGGTGGGGGCAGCTATGATCACAGCCCGCGACCGGCAGGCGAAGGCCCGCGAACTCCTGCTACCGGAAGGGGTGTCATGACCGGGACGTTGCTCAACATCGCCACCGTTTTGCTCGGCGGTGGGGCCGGCACCGCCATCGGACACCGCCTGCCCGAACAGATGCGCGAGACGGTTATGCATGGCCTGGGCCTGGTAACAATGTTGGTTGGCTTGGACATGGCCCTGCAAACGAACAACATCCTGATCGTCATGGCCAGTGTCCTGCTGGGCGGCGTAATCGGCGAGTGGTGGCAGATCGAAAGCCGGCTGGACAGCTTTGGGAAGTGGGTAGAGACTCGAGCGGCTCCGGACGGGAGGGGCGATTCGCCGGTCGGTCAAGCGTTCGTCACTGCCAGCCTGGTCTTTTGCGTGGGGCCGATGACGATCCTGGGCTCCATCCAGGATGGCCTGACCGGAGACTTCCGCCTGCTGGCCATAAAATCGTTGCTGGACGGATTCGCGGCCATGGCCTTCTCGACCACCATGGGCTGGGGTGTGATGTTGGCCTCCATCACGATCCTGCTGTACCAGGGTGGACTGACCGTGATCGCTGGGCTGGTTGGCGCCAGTTTCGCAACGGGGATATCGCCCGATCGCCCGGAGATCGTGGAGATGACGGCAACCGGTGGCGTGCTGATCATCGGCATTGCCCTGTTCTTGCTAGACCTGAAGCGAATGCGCGTCGCCAACTTTCTGCCCGCTGTCATAATCGCTCCCCTAATTGTCGTGCTGCTGCGTTTCGTTTGAGGAGCCGCAGAGCCGGATATCAGGGGCTAAGAAACTGGACTCTGGCATTCTTATTCTTGCCACGGATTACACGGATTCTCCCGGTAAAACCAGGATGAACAGGGAAAATCTGTGGAAATCTGTGCAATCTTTGGCTGAATACGATGTGTTACAAAATGGTTTTCGCCAGACTCCAGCAAGATACTGAACACGTGGTGGCAAGGCCACCTACAGGAGATAATGCGTGAAAATGACCAAGGGAAACGATCGAGATGTGGCTGTCTTCATTGATTTTGAGAACATCTACATCTCGGTACAACAAATCTACAATACCAACCCGAAATTCGAGAACATCATGGAGAAATGTGCGGAGTATGGCCGGGTGATCATTGCGCGCGCCTACGCTGACTGGTATCGCTACCAGAAAGTGACCAACGCGCTGTACGCCAATGGCATCGAACCGGTCTACGTGCCCACCTATCGCTACGGACGCGATTACCGCCGGCATGGCGATGCCATAAAGAACAGCGCCGACATCCACCTGGTGATCGACGGCATGAAGATCCTGTATACCTATGGCAACATTGACACCTATGTGCTGGCTACCGGGGACCGGGACTTCATTCCACTGGCCAACGCCATACGCCAACACGGCAAGAAAGTGATCATCATCGGCATCGCCG
Source organism: uncultured Ardenticatenales bacterium (assembly GCA_964508275.1). Lineage (GTDB taxonomy): Bacteria > Chloroflexota > Anaerolineae > Ardenticatenales > JAADHH01 > CAZDTE01. Next base: position 11,441 of record CAZDTE010000048.1, on the reverse strand, counting down.
AAGCCGCATCGTCGCACCTGGCCCAGAGCGCCGACGAATTCTTCTTTTACCACCAGTTGTCCGACGACATCCGCAAGGCGGAGGAGAAGTCGCAGGACCCGTATGAGGCCCTGGTGAAGGCGGTCCATGAAGCTCGCCGGCGTGGCAACATGACCACCTTCGCGACCCTAAAACTCCTCATGGTCGAGATCATGGGCGAGTTCGATCAGGCGAAGTACAAGGACCCGCAGGGTCGCCCGTTTACGAAGTTCAAGGACTTTGCGAGGGAAGCCGTGCGCCGGGGAATGATTCAGATCTTCACGAGCGGCACGGTCAACGAGGTGTTCCTCCCGCATGAGGATCCTTACGCCCTGAGCCAGATGGCCAGTTCTCCGACATTGCCTTCGTCAGAGGATAGCCCCGAGGTGCGCGACCTGGATGATCTGTTCGACGTGCTGGTGGAAGCGATCAAATTGGCTCGCCGCCGCAAGAACGCCTGCACCGCGGGAACGGTCAAGCTCTTGGTGAAGGAGATGCTCGGCAAATTCCACGAGAGCAATTACGTCAACCGTCACGGAAAACCGTTCCGCCAATTCAAGGAACTCCTACAGGAGGCAGACCGCCAGGGCAAGATTCAACTGCTCACGACAGGGACCGTCGACGAATTGTTCCTGCCTGACGAGGACGCTCGGAAAATGAGCCGGTTTGCTAACGCTGACACAGACGCCGACGGCGAAGAAGCGCCGGCCGCCAGCCCTAAGAATGCCCAGCCCAAGAGCAAAGCCACAGGCCGGCAGTCGGGAAAGTCGCGCCGGAAGAAGAAGGATGACGGTGGAAACGCGGGCCGGGCCGGGTCTACGTGACACGGAACTCGATGGAGCCCCCTACCGGCCGGTGCCTTGGTCCGGCAGGGAGATGTTGGCAGGGACAGTAGCTGCCGTAATCCTCGCCATCCTTCCTGTCGTGCTGTTGACCGTCGGAGCGGAGGCGCTGTCCCTGGGCGAAGCCCGGCTGGTGCTCCTGCGGAGGCCGGCGATTGCGTTGGCCGAACTGCTGCTGATCGTGCCGCCCCTGGTCGTGGCCCGCCGGCATGCACGAGGACCGGGCTGGCTCGGACTGCGCCCGTTCCGCATCTTGCCGGGCATCGCCCTCGGCTGCCTGTTCATCACCGTGTCGCTTGGCATCAACCTGGTCTGGTCCCTGCTGATCGGTTTCCTGGGGATGGAGACGCAGCCCAATTACATGCCGCTGTTCGGCAGCGGAGTATCGGCGCTGGCCTGGGCGTTGTTCGGTGGAGCCGTCGTCGCCCCGTTCACCGAGGAGGTCTTCTTTCGCGGCTTCCTCTTCGCCGGCTTGCGCGAAAAGTTGGGCCTGGCCGGTGGGCTTCTGGGGAGCGCCGGACTGTTTGCCCTGGTGCACTTCACGCCCACGGCCATTGTGCCGATCTTCGTGCTCGGCGTCTTTCTGGCTCTGCTCTACGAATTAAGCGACTCCCTCTGGCCCGGCATCATCATGCACGGCGTGATCAATGCCCTGGCCCTGACAGCCAGTTTTCTGGCAGTACGTTGAACGTAGGGACGGAACCCGCGCGGTCGCCCAGCCGGGCAGGCGCAAGGCCTGCCCCTACGCCAGGTTACGCAGCGCGCATCTCTTTTGGATCATGAAAGTCATCTTGAATCCGACGGCGGGCCGTGGCAAGGCCGACCGGTCGTGGAGCACGGTCGCGACGCTGCTCCAGGATGCGGGGCTCGATTTCGATCTCGCCATCACGACGGGCGCCGGCCACGCCAGAGAACTGGCGCGCCAGGCGCGCCGGTCCGGCCACCAGCGGGTGGTGGCCGTGGGCGGCGACGGTACCGTCCAAGAGATCGTCCAAGGGCTGGTGGAAGCCTCCGGCGATGCGGTCGCCGGAACGTTGGGCATCATCCCCATCGGCTCGGGCAACGATTTCGCCAAGGTGGTGGACCTGCCGCCCGATCCGGCGGAGGCCGTCCGGCGGCTTGCTGTCGGGCAAGTGCGTCGTGTGGACGTAGGCAGGCTGGGCTCACGCATCTTCACGAACGGTGTCGGCGTGGGCTTCGACGCGCTGGTCGCCGTCGAAAGCCGCAAGATCAGCCGGCTGACCGGCTTGCCGCTCTACCTGCTGGCCGTCCTGCGCACCTTGCTGCTCACCTACCGTACGCCGGCGGTGCGCATCGCGCTCGACGACCAGACCATATCGCAGGAGATCACCATGATCGCCATCGCCAACGGGCGCTGTTACGGTGGGGGGTTCTGGGTAGCTCCGCAGGCCGAGGTCCAGGACGGCCTGCTCGACGTGGTCACGGCGCGCGGGTTAGGCCGCTTGGCCATCCTGCGCCTCCTCCCCCACGTCATCAAGGGCACACACCTGGACAAAGAGCCGGTGCGTTCGTACCGCTCCCGCCACGTCGTCATCGAATCCGAGGAGCCTTTGCCGATGCACGCCGACGGCGAACTCTGGCCCGCAGCAAGCCGCATTGAGATCGAGCTCATTCCAGGCAAACTGCGGGTGATTGCGTGAACGGATGAAGGAGGTAGAACAGTGAATCATCAGCGACAGATCGGGGAGCATCCCACTCCCTTACTTCCTTACTCCCTACGCCCTACTCCTTACTCCCCCCACATCCTTCCCACTGATGACTGATGCCTGACACGATTCTGTGGGCTGCGGCGGGGCTGGTTGCCTACCTCCTCGGATCCATTCCGGCGGGCGTTATCCTGGCACGCGTGCTATCTCGGCCTGATGTGCGTTACGCCGGCAGCACACACACCGGTGGTCGCAACGTGATGCGCGTGGTCGGACGCCGGGCCGGCCTGGCAGCAACCGTGGTTGACGCGGCCAAGGGGATCTCGGCTGTGGCGATCGCGCGCTGGATCGGCGCCGGCGATGTGGGGCTGGTCATTGCCGCGACGCTGGCCGTGGCCGGGCATTGCTGGCCCCTCTACACCCGCTTTCATGGCGGCATGGGGCTGGCTACCGGCTGCGGCATCCTCTTCTGGCTCGCGCCCGATGCCCTGGCCGCTCTCCTCATCACGTGGGCCCTCCTGAACTATCTTCTGTTGCACCACCCGGCTCGCGCCGTTGGGGCCACAGTGATTCTCCTTCCGTTCATCATGCTGGTCCTGAAAAAGCCGCCCGAATTGCTGGCCACTGGCCTGCTTGTAGGCCTGGTCGTCTTCATCCGCTACGTGCCCGACTTTCGGCGTGTATACAAACAGGAGTGACCCCCATGAAAAAACCGGACCGCTTTCTGTTGGGTATTCTTGCTCTGGCCGTTCTGCTGATCGTCGTCAGCCTGATTGCCGTGATCCTGCAGGGACGTACGAACGAGCCGCCCCCCGAAGCGGGAACGCCGGCGCGCGTTGTTTGGGATTACCACCAGGCGGTGCGCGAGGGGCGATACGCCGACGCTGTTCAGCTCATCGCTCCGCGTAATCCACCCGACGCCGCCGAGTTCGCCGCCGAGATGGGCCGGCAGAGCGCCGTGGGTTCCAGGCGAGACCGGGCGGAACGCCTGCGCTTCGGCGAGACCGTCATCAGTGACGAGCAGGCTACCGTCACCGTCTATGTCTCGACCGTTCACGTTTCCGATCCTTTCTCGCAATCTGCCTACGAGCGAACCGAGACCGTGAGCCTCAAGAAGATCGCGGGCCAGTGGCGCATCACCGGCTACTTCTATCCCTACTGGTCGTTCGAGTGGGATCGCCTTTCGCCGGACGCTCCTCAGTCAAAGGGGGGTAACTGAGATGGCCACCGTACGACGGCTGTACCTGTACCTCGTTGCCCTAGCCAGCATCCTGATCTCCATGGCCGGCCTTTGGCGTCTGGCCCAAGGGTTGCTGGCGGGCCGGCTGGAGCGGGAGCTGGTGGCCTTCAACGTGGCGTTGCTGGTCATCAGCCTGCCGGTCTACGCCTTCCACTGGCTGATGGCCGAGCGTGCCATCCGATCCGGCAAGGATGACCGGCACGTGGCCGCCCGCAAGTTCTATCTCTACGCGGCGTTGCTTGTTGCCCTGGCGATCGGGGGGTATTCCCTGTTAGATTTGCTGGAACGCCTGTTGCTGGCTGCCCTGGGCGCAGCCGCTTGGCCGGCACGCGCCACACTCGGCGAGCCGCTGGCGGCCATCATCATCACCGGCCTGTTCTGGCTCTACCACCGCTACCTCGTGACCCGTGACCGGGCCGCCGCTGGCATAGAAACCGATCCCGGTGCCGTGTGGAGCAGGCTCTATCTCTACATCATCAGCGCTGCCGGCCTAGCCATCTTCTTCTTCGGCCTGACTGATCTGTTGATCGGCTTGCTGCACCACGTGCTCCCCGTGCCCGGCGAATCGCGTCAATACCTCGACCTGCTGCTGGCCATCGATGGGACACGTCTGATCATCGGCGGGGTGGCCTGGGTCGGCCACTGGCTGGTGGCGCAGCGACGGTTCCTGCTCAATACTCAGGAGCGGCGGTCCACTGTGCGCAAGAGCTACCTGTACCTGGCCGTGTTCGTCTCGGCGGTCACGGCGCTCACCAGCGTGACGCTGCTGCTCCGCGACGCCCTCAACCTGCTGCTCGGCGCGCCCGGCCCGGGTTCCTCGGTACTCCTCGATCGGGTTACCGGCCCCGTGTCGCTGGCCTTCGTGGGCACGATCTTCTGGCTGTATCACTGGCGCATCTTGCGGTGGGATATGAGCCAGACCCGCGAGGCCCCCCGCCAGGCCAGCATTCGCCGGCTGTACTTCTACCTGGTTTCCGGCGCCGGCCTGGCGCTCACCGCCTGGGGCCTTGCCCATCTGCTGGGAGCCCTCATCGCGGCCGGGGCCTACCAGGCCCAGCAAGTGTTGGGCAGGCAGTTGATCTATCAGTTCGGTGCGGACTGGCTCCGAGAACAGGTTAGCTTGAACGTGGCCTTGCTGGTGGTCGGCGTTCCTGTGTGGGTGCGGCACTGGCGCGTCATGGATGCGAAAGCCGCAGAGGCCGAAAGCAGGGCCGGCGCCGAAGAACGGGGGGCATTGCTGCGACGGATATACCTCTACCTCATACTGTTCGCGAGCGCCGTCGTGCTGCTGATCCAACCGGCGCGGTTCCTGTTTGAACTGCTTAACGTCTTGCTGGGTGCGCCCATGCCGCGCGACTTTTGGGACCAGATCGGCGGAGAGGTGAGCAACAGCACGGTGGCGGGGATCATGTGGCTCTATCACTGGTTCATCCTGCGCCGCGACCAGAGGCTTCGTGAGGAACTGGTGGTCTCCCCGGCCGACGAGACCGCTCCGTTGGTACTGGTGATTGATGCCGAGGCCGGCGATCTGGGGTGCGATGTCGTGCGCCAATTGCGGCGCGAAGCGCCCGGCGTGCGGATCGCTGCCTGGGGATCGGGCGAGCAGGCGCGCGCAACGCTGGCTGAGTGCGTGGGAACGGAAGCAGGCGATCTGGGCGATCTGCTGCCCACGGCCGCCGTCGTCGTCGCCCCGTTGACGGCCTTGCTGCCGGACACCACCGGCGCGGTGGCCGAGCTTGCCGTGGCCCTAGCTGCCGCCGGCGGGCCCCGTGTTGTGATCCCGACGACGCCGGCCGGGATGGAAGTGGCCAACCTCCGCAGCCGTGCCCCGCATGACCTGGCCCGTGCTGCCGTCGCTGCGGTGCTCCATCACCTGGCCCAACAAACGGACGCCGCTTCCCCGTAACCGTGGCCGGCCAGATCCGCGCCTGTCTGCCTCGCCCTGCCACCGCCACCAACGGTTGCGTCATGTTCTTACTTCTGCTATAATTTCCTTGAGTCGCCAGTGGCAACGTAACGCACATGTCAGGAGGTCAAGTGATGAAGAACATGGCAACGGACAAACCATATTCCCTGGGAATCGATCTGGATGATCGAGAAGCGAACATGCTTGAGGCTCTGCAAAAGGAGTTGCAGATCGACGACCCGGACGAGTTGTTGGGTATGCTGGTTCGACAGGCCTATTTTCGGACCTCCGTATCCTGTCCCCGCTGCGGCCACATGGCGTCCCAGACTGATGAAAGCGAAGCCCTGTGCCGTGATTGCCTGTCCCCCATCCGGCTGATCGAAGGGATGTGGCAAGCCATTGGGTACGATGACCTGTAGGCCCGCCCGGTGGGGGCGTCGAGCGACGGAGTACGCAGCACGAAACACGCAACCCGAAACCCGAAACCGACAAAGCACCGGGTCTGGCGACTGACTACTGGCCACCGGTATCAAGACAGGCAGAATCGTGATCACGCTGGATGGAGCACACGGCGAAGGGGGCGGCCAGATTCTGCGCACAGCCTTGTCCCTCGCGGCGATCCAGGGGCGTGCTGTGCGCATCGAGCGCATTCGCGCCGGTCGCCCGAAACCGGGCCTGGCCGCCCAGCACCTGACGGTTGTCCGGGCCCTGGCCGAGATTTGCGCGGCCCAAGTGACCGGCGCCGAAATCGGCAGCCAGAGGCTAACGTTCGTCCCTGGCCAGCTACCGCAGGCCGGTAACTACCGCTTTGATGTTGCCGCGGCCCGGCGCGGTGGTAGTGCCGGCTCGGTCACGCTGCTGCTCCATGCCCTGCTTCCCGCACTGGCTCAGGCGGAGGGGGACTCGTCCCTCCGCCTGAGCGGGGGCACCCACGTGGACTGGAGCCCACCGTGGCCCTACATCGAGGAGGTCTACTTGCCGCTACTGGATGAGCTGGGGTTATACGCTGAGGGCAAGCTGCTGCGCTGGGGCTGGTACCCGGTGGGAGGCGGCGAAATCGCGTGCCACGTCGCCGGGGACTGGAACCCCCTCCCCTTCAGGCGAACCGAACGCGGCTCGCTGCTGCACCTTGCCGGGCTGGTGGCCAGCTCGCGTTTGCCCCGGCATATTGTGCGCCGGGAGGCGGACCACGTCCGCCGGCTTCTCTCCGACGCCGGTCATGAGATCGAGTTGACGGTGCTGCCGGATGCTCCCTCGATTGGGGCAGGCAACGGCGTATTCATCATCGCCTATTACCAGAGTGGGGCCGCCGGATTCTCGACGCTGGGGCGCAGGGGCCGGCCGGCGGCGGAGGTCGCGGCGACGGCTTGCCAGCGATTTCTGGCGTTTCACAACGGTGGCGCTGTCGCCGACCGGCACCTGGCAGACCAGTTGATACTTCCGCTGGCCCTGGCCGCTGGGGCCAGCACGTTCACCGCCGAAGCGATGACCGATCATCTTTCCACCAACCTGTGGGTCGTTCAGCACTTCATCTCCCTTGACGTTCAGACAGAGTCTCCCGAAAACGGTACGGTGCGCCTGACTCTGTCGCCCAATGAGCGGGGAGCCGCACGTGTTTGAGATCGTTTTCCTGGGCACGTCGGCCTCGGCTCCGACCATCCAGCGGAATGTCACGGCTTCGCTCGTAATCTATCGCCAATACCGCTTCCTGATCGATTGTGGGGAGGGTACCCAGAGACAGATTCTGCGCAGCGGGATCGGGTTCCGCCGCTTGGAGCGTGTTCTGCTCACGCACGGCCATCTTGATCACATCTTGGGCCTGGGCGGCATTGTTTCGACCTTTGCCCGATGGGAGACCAACGAACGTCTGGAGATCTACGGCATGCGCCGGGCGCTCGGTCGCGTGCGCGAGCTGCTCCTGAGGGTTGTCCTTCGTGGCGCGCGCAGCGATTTGCAGATCTCGTTCAAGGAAATCAAACCGGGCGTCTTTTTTTCCGATAACCATTTCGAGTTGAGCGCCTTCCTGGTCGACCACAAGGGCCGGGATAGTGTGGGCTACGTGTTTCAGGAGCGACCCAGACGACCTTTCCTGGCAGACAAGGCGGAAGCACTTGGCGTGCCGTTTGGGCCGGAACGCAAACGACTTGTGGATGGCCAACCGGTCTCGTTGACCGACGGCCGGGTCATTCGGCCCGACGATGTGCTGGGCCCTGCGGAACCGGGCACGAAGCTAGTCTACGTCGGGGACACAGACCGGGTGGACAATCTTCTCGATCACGTGCGCGGAGCGGATGCGCTGGTCATCGAGGCCACCTACTTGTCCGAAGACCGTGATCTGAGTTCACACTTCGGGCATATCACGGCCGCCCAGGCCGCGAGTCTGGCCCGCGACGCGGGGGTGCGGAAGCTGATCCTGAATCACATCTCGCGGCGCTACCAGGGCCGCGAGATCGCTGCCGAGGCACAAGCGATTTTTCCCCACGCTGTTGTCGCCCACGATTTCGACCGTTTCCAGATCAAGGGGAATAGCGGAACGTAGGGTGACTCCGCGACAACGGACGCGGAATGATGAGGGCGGGAGTAGGGAGCGGGGATCGGGGGTTGGGGATCAGGGAACGAGGATCCAGCCTTCAGCACCAGAACCCTACCCCCCATAGACCCAGAAGACGACTTGCGGGGTGATGTGGGCTTCGGCAATGGCGGCAAGAGCCAGTAAGGGCAACACTACCAGCACGAATACCTTGACGAATTCGGCCCACGCCTGAATGAGTCCCTCGCCGGTCGTGAGCCGTTCTGGTGGCGCCATCAGCACCGCGCCCAACCGCATGGCAAACCCGGTGGCGATTACGGCAGCGGGTAGTTCAATCCATCCGTGAGGCAAGATGAAGGCGGCCAGGAAGACCCAGGGATTTCCGCCCACGATCATGACTTCAGCCCCCATGAAGCCAAGAATCGCCACGGGGGCGATCAGCAAAACCAGCGTCAGTGCACCGAACGAAAGGGGGGCCACCAGTGCCCCCAGCAGCAGCACCCGCATGTTGTGCGCGAAGATCGCTTGTGTGCTGAACACCGGCAACCATCCCCACCCCGGAAGGCCTTGAGCGGCCTGGGACTGAAGAATCCCGGTGGTCAAGTTGTCGAGCGGCAGAGAGCCTTGGGGGAATGGGTAGCGCCAGGCATAATAGACCCCCACGCCGGCGCCGGCCAGCAACATGAGACCGGCCACAACCAGCGAAGTACGTCGCTTCCACAACAGGCTCGGCAATTCGTAGCGATAGAGGTGTAGCAACCGGTGCCACCAGGGCCGGGGCACTGGGCCTCCGGTCACGTCCGTGGCGCTCCTTTCTCGCAAATAGGTTCGGAACAATTGCCAAACCCGGCCCACGTTCAGATCGTCCATGCCGCGCGAAAGGATCTCTTCGCGGTTGAACGTGCGGATGCCGGCTCGCACCAAGGCCACATCGGCGACGGCCAGCACCAGAAGAACGTACCACAGCATGTCAAACCGGCCCCAGAACATCAGGATGCTGACCGCTTGCACGAATAGGGCCATCGGCACGATGATGAAACTGGCCAGCAGGTTGGCGGCCCGTACGCTGGTCGTGTGGCTAGAGACAACGACCGCCCCGGCGACCATCACCAATCCCTCTAACGCTGTCAACAGGAACAACTGGCCGATGAGCAACGGTGCGGGGTGGTAGTCCAGGCTCCACATCACGCTGGCCAGGTAGATGGCCATGCCCACATAACTGGCGACCAGCGGCAACAACACGGCGGCCAGGAGCTTGCCCAGGTACAGCTCCGTATCGGAAATCGGTGTGCTCAGCAACGGTTCCAGGCTGAATCGTTCCTTCTCTCCCACGAATGTCTCCAGGGCAATGACCAGGGAAAACGAGATCGGGAAAAAGCCGACCACCATCAGGCTGAAGGGAACCATGCGTGTGGAGATGATTATGGCGTCGTACTGGCGGACAAAGTTAACCACCACGCGAGCTGTGTAATTCATGAGGAGCGGGAATCCCAGTGTGAGCAGCAGGATGGGGGCCACGATGCGCCAGTCGCGGAGGCTGTCACGAATCTCGCGGCGGGTGATGGCGAGCGCCGGCGATGTCATCTCACGCGTCCCCCACAATGCGCAGATAGACCGTCTCTAGCTGGCGCTCGACCTCACTCAGGCTGACCACGTCGCCGCCGGCGTTGATGAGACGCTGCACCAAGCGCGGATTCCGTTTCCACGGCTCGTCTGCGTGATAGCGGAACCAGCTCTCGCCCTCTTCGACAACGTCCACCAGGTCGGATACACGGGCGACAAGTCCGTCCAGTGGCTGCGCCAACCGCACCTCCATTTGCGGTGGGCCGAGCAGTTGCCGCTTAAGTCCGCTGGCCGTGCCCAGGGCCACGATTCGGCCTTGCCGGATGATGGCGATGCGGTCGGCCAGCGTCTCTGCCTCGACGAGGTTGTGCGTGCAGAGCAAGATTGTGCGGCCCTCGCTACGCAGCTCGACGATGGCGTCGCGTACCTGTTTGGCGCTGTGCGGGTCCATCGCCGAGGTCGGCTCGTCAAGGAACAGGACGCGAGGGTCGTGCAGCATGGCCCGGATGAGGGCCATCTTTTGCTGCATCCCCTTAGAGAAATCGCCCAGACGTTGGTCGCGCGCCTGGACGATGCCGAAGCGGTCCATCAGTTGCTCGGATCGCCGCCGGATGGTTTTGGCAGGAAGGTCGTGCAGCCGCCCAAAGAAAGCCAGGTAGTCCAACGGGAGCATCCGCCGGTAGAGGCCGGGGAACTCAGTGAGCAAGCCAACGTGGTGGCGCACGGTCTGGGCGTCGCGCACGGTGTCATGGCCGGCGATTCGTGCCCGGCCGGCAGAGGGCCGTAGGATGGCCGCCAAACAGCGGACCGTGGTGGTCTTGCCCGCGCCGTTGGGGCCGAGCAGGGCCAACACTTCTCCTTCCGCGACAGTGAGATCCACGCCATCAACTGCCGTGAATGACCCGAATCGTTTGGTGAGGCCTTGTGCCTCGACGATGATCTCTACCATTCCTTAGTCTGCGGATATTACGTCTGGGTAACGCGCCTACTGCTGGCCCCCCCTGAAGTGCATCCCTTGCCGTCAATCTGTGGGGGGTATTTGAGTTGCAGATAGTTTACCACAAATCAGGCCCGGAGGGAAATAGTCTGTCCGACAATGGGTGTTGCCTTCCAGTGCTCAAGCCCCCGTCCTCGGGGGCGACTTGGGCGGGTTTGCCCGGCAGACACGCCCTCGGGGACTAGGGCTGCGAGCCGTCAGGCCAATGCGTACCCAGGCAGCGCGATTCATCCGCTGCCGGCCAAACGCAAAACTTTGACACACCCCGGCAGATACGTCGATTTGACAAGATAACGAAACCGTGATATACTAGTTGCTAAGTAAGGAATGGTCTCGCCCGCTTTGGCGGGAAGATCAGAAAAACTGAAGGGAGGTAGGCGCGCTGAATATTGTCTTCAAGAGGCGAAGGGGACTGCCGTCGTCGGCGCGCTTGTCGTCGGCGATTTTTTTTCCGACGATTTGACGCGCAACAGTTTTTGTGTTATACTTCCCGTTACTGTCCTGGAAGGGCAGACAGAGAAGCACCTTAACAACTGAAAAGTGACAGGAAGAAGGTTCTGCGGCCAAGATGTGGATGTTTTCTTCAATTCACAGTGACACAGCGCGTGTCACAAACAAACTTCATGGAGAGTTTGATCCTGGCTCAGGATGAACGCTGGCGGCGTGCTTAACACATGC
>CAZDTE010000047.1:0-21997 GCA_964508275.1 uncultured Ardenticatenales bacterium | reverse complement strand
ACGAAGCGCTTGAAAAAACGCATGTTCTACAGTATAATATGGCTGTCTTAGCTAATGTAGTCAATTTGGAGGTGAGCGTGACCACCAAGATTATTCCTTCAACTGAAGCCCAGAACAATTTCGGTCGTATTCTTGACGACGTGATCCAGAATAACACCAGGTATATCATCAAACGCCGAAATACACCTCAGGCTATCTTGCTCAGTTTGCCGGACCTCGAAAGATTGCTCGCAGCTAGCGCGGGCGAGAGAGGAAAAATAGGAAACATGGTCCGAGAACTAAGCCCCGTCTACAATCTTGGAAAAACCGTCAAGCAATAGGTGGCAACTATGCCAATTGAACAACTGCAACAGATCTGCGCTCTGGATTATGACTTCCATTCATTCACGACGTCTATAGTAGTCCATGCTGATTGTTTTGAATGGCTGAGCAGAATGCCAAAAGAAAGCATCCATGCAATCGTAACAGACCCCCCGTATGGTGTCAAGGAATATGATCCTGATCAGCTAGAAAGACGTGCAAATGGTAACGGTGGCATTTGGCGCATCCCACCCTCTTTCGACGGACACAAACGCTCTCCTCTACCACGATTCACCGCACTTAATCACAAAGACAGAAAGCGGTCAGATCATTAGGTTGGTAAAAACACTGCGGGGCGGCGATAGGCCTAAGAATGCAGAAGAAGAATTCCCCAACGTTTGTACTATGCCACGCGGCTGTTACGAGCCGTGGGGGATCTTTCGCAGACGGCCAAGGTGACCCGCTCCGCCTCCTCATCGATCAGCTCGGGGTACAGCGGCAGGGAAAGCACCTCCCTGGCCCATCGCTCGGCGACGGGGAAATCGCCGGGGTGGCCTCCCAACTCGCGGTACGCCTCCTGCAGATGGAGCGGCGTGGGATAGTGCACGCCGGTGCCGATGCCGTGTTCCCGCAGCGCCGTCGCCAGCTCGTCACGCTCCGGCGCTCGGATCACGAAGAGGTGGTAGATATGATAGGCATACGGCGCTTCGACCGGGAGGATCAGGCCCGTGCCGGCCAGGCCATCCAGGTAGCGGTGCGCGATCGCCCGCCGGCGTTCCGTCTCTTCGGGCAGGTGGCGCAGTCGCACCCGCAGGATGGCTGCCTGTAGCTCGTCCAGCCGGCTATTGATGCCGCGCAGGGCGTGGTCGTAGCGCGACCGCTGGCCGCCGTTGCGCAACATGCGCAGTCGCTCGGCCAACGCTGCGTTATCGGTCACCACGGCCCCGCCGTCGCCAAACGCGCCCAGATTCTTGCTGGGATAGAAACTGAAGGCCGCCGCATGGCCCAACGTCCCCACCGAACGGTCATTGTAGCGGGCGCCGTGAGCCTGGGCCGCATCCTCCAGCAGGAACAAGTGATGGCGGTCGGCGATGCCACGCAGGGCGTCCATCTCGGCCGGCTGGCCGTAGAGGTGTACGGGAACGATGGCCGCCGTGCGGGTGGTGATCGCCGCCTCGACGGCTGCCGGGTCGAGCGTGGCGGTGTGCGGGTCGATGTCCGCGAAAACGGGGGTCGCGCCGGCTGCCGAGATGGCCAGTGCTGTGAACGCAGCGGTGAGGGGCGTGGTGATCACCTCGTCGCCCGGGCCAATGCCGGCGGCCATGAGCGCAAGCTGGATCGCTTCCGTGCCGTTGCCCACGCCGACCGCATGGCCGGCTTCGCAGACGCCGGCGAATTCTTCCTCGAATGCGGCCAACTCTTCGCCGAGCACAAACCAGCCCCGCTCCAAGACGCGGTGGATGGCGCGGTCGAACTCCGGCCGGTGACGCGCGTAGGTACGCCGCAGGTCACCGAACGGAACGAGTGCGCTCACCAATAGTGTTCTCCGTATTCGCGGTAGTAGTCCACCGTGCGCTGCAACCCCTCGCGCAGGTCAACGGTGGGACGCCAGCCGAGAAGGCGCTCGATCTTGCTCCAGTCGGCGTAGAAGTCGCCGATGTCGATCCGTTTGCGTTCGGGAGGGAAGGGGACCTCGCGGAACCGCCCACGGCCGCAGATTTCGACCAGCATGGCCGAAAAATCCCGCAGGCTGACCGGCTCCAGACCGCCGAGGTTGAAGACGCGGCCATTGGCCTCGTCACTGGCCGCGGCGCGCAGGAAGGCATCTACGACATCGTCCACGTACGTGAAATCACGTTTCTGGTGTCCGCCGCCAAACAGTTGGATCTCCTGGTTGTGCAACGCGATATGCAAGAACCAGCCGATGAAGCCTTGCCGGTTGTGCCTGACCAGCAAGCGAGGGCCATACGTGTTGGTGAGACGGAGCGAGCAGGCGCGCACCCCGTAGACATTGTTGTACACAATGTGGTACCACTCGCCAGCCATTTTGTTGATGCCGTTGACGTCGGTGGGATGGGCGATATGGCGCTCGTCCACGGGCAGTCGGTCCGGAATGCCATAGATTTGGCGGGTGCTGGCAAAGACGACCTTGACACCGGGGTTGTAGTGCCGGCACGCTTCCAGAATCGAGAGTTGGCTGCGGACGTTGATTTCCAGATCGGTGAAGGGATCGCGCATGGAATCGGTATGGCTGACCTGACCGGCCAGGTTAAACAGGAAGTCCTGGCCTTGCACCAGATAGGCCATGCTACTAGGGTCGCGCACATCGGCGACGTTGATCTGTACGCGATCTTCGATTCCGCGGATATTGAACAGATTGCCGCCGTAATCTGGGATGAGGGAGTCAACCAATAGGACTTCGGCGCCGAGGTCAACCAGGCGGTGCGCCAGATTGGAGCCGATGAAGCCCAAGCCGCCGGTGATCAGACAGCGGGTGTTCCGGAATGTGTTGAGGTAGTCGTCGCCTTGGGTCATGTGTCAGGTGTCACGTTCTTACGTTTCATGTGTCGCGTGTTGCGTATTCCGTGTTGCGCTTCGCGCTTGCACGTTTCTCGGCTTGCGCTCCCCGCTCCCCGTTGCCTGCCGCCTGTCTGTCCATCCTTTCGATAGGGACTCACGTGCTTCGGGATGCCTCCGTGACGCTCTCAAGGCCCTTTCGAGTTGACTTTCCAAATCGCCATTCTTCCAAACGTCTTACCCGATCGTAGTAGGTTTGCAGTGCTGTACTCTCCCGCTGCTGTCGTGCTTTGCTCCGTTCGGGCCCATTGATCTGCTCCCAGAACCGGAGCAAATCAAGGTAGATGTGCCTTTTTTCGAGGGGTGTTCGTTGGCCGGCGTTTCGTACCCGATCCGCGAACACCGCTTCGTTCCACTGCCGATAGGATTCAAGGGCCTGGAGCCAGGTCTGCTTGTGCTCCACCAACTCGCCTATCGGGGCTCGTTCTCCCTTTTCCCTCGTTTTCATCTTTCTTCCTCCCCCGGGGCGGCCAGTTCACCGATCTGGGTCGCTGGCGATCCGGAGGGAGATAGCTGCTCCTTCTTCACCACCACCTTCCACCAGAGCTTCATCACGTCGCGGAAGATGCGAAAGAGTCGGGGGAAGTTGAAGAACTGCGACTGACCGTAGGCCCGATGAAAGTGGTGTACCGGCACTTCGGCGAAAACGTAGCCCCGATCCTGGAACTTCTTCACCATTTCCAGGCAGATCGTTCCGTCCCATGATTCGAGTTCGATGCCGTCGAAACAGTGGCGGCGGATCAGACGAAAGTCGCAGTCAACATCGCGGAGCTGGAACCCAAAAAGAAGCTTCACGGTGTGGTGATAGACGCGTCCCAGGATGATGCGGTGCAACGGGTCGGAGCGAGTGATCTTGTACCCGTTTACGACGTCCACTCCGCTCTTCAAGGCGGGCAGCAGCAGCTTTAGTTCGCGCGGGTCGTACTGGGCATCGCCATCGGTATAGAAGATTAGGTCTTTCGTGGCACTCGCAAAGCCGGTGCGCAGGGCCCCTCCATATCCTCGATTTTTCGGGTGATGAATCACGCGTACGCGGTCGTATTCCCGCTCCAACTCGGCAAGGATCATCGGCGTGTAGTCGGAACTGCCATCGTTGACGACAATGACCTCGTAGTCGTCGGTGACCTCTTGCAACGTGAGCAAGGCCGAGATGACCATGCTGGCGATCGTGCCACCGTCGTTGTAGGCCGGGAAGAAGGCCGAGATGCTGGGCCGAGCGGTGTGGCGATCTGGTTTCGCGTCGGTCATGAAGCGCTCTCCTGTCATCCCAGCGTGATGGCCAGGCCGTCTTCAGCCAGGCTCACATCGCTCCCGAACGCCTTGGCCGCGAGAGCCCCCATCGCAGCTTCCTCGTCGCGGGTCATGTGAGGCAGGTGAATGAGCATCAACTGCTTGACGCTGGCCCGGCGCGCCACCTCACCGGCGTCGGCAGCAGCCGTGTGCCCCTTCGGCTGCCCCTCAACGGCCGTGCACTCATGGATCAGCAAATCGGCACCTTCGGCCAGGCGGACAATCGTGTCCGCCGGTTCGGTATCGCTGGAGAAAACAATTGTGTACCGCGGCCGACTCAGTTCGATGCGCAGGCCAACCACCGGCACGACGTGTTTGCCCGGTGAGGCCACAACCCGCAGGTCGGGCGTTTCTAACACCGGGACACGCTCCTGCAGAGGGATCGTTTGGTAGGAAACGGGATACATGTCGGGCCACTCATCGCTGCCAAAGAGCGAGACAACCTGCTGCAGCCTCTCCAGCCCGTGAGCCGGGGCACAGACCGGCAGGGAGCGCTGCCGGTCATTCAACCACAAGCCAAGGAGGACTGCTGGCAGGCCGTAGCTGTGGTCAGGGTGGCCGTGGGTGAGCAGGATGCGATCAACCTGGTCCAGGGAGAGGCGCAGGCGCTGCAGTTTCTGCAAGGTGCTGCCGCCGGCCTCGATGAGCGTCAACGATTGACCAACTTGCAGGGCCATAGCCGTCGTGTCGCGCTGCGGACCGGGCAACGCCGCGCCCGAGCCCAGGATGTGTAGTTTTGCCATTGCACTGCCTTTCCTAACTCGCGTAACGCAGTAGCGCGCCGATACCGCCACTCTCCATCAACCTCTGCGCTAGGGGCCCCTCCGGCGAACAGATCTGGCACCCCTGGTCGAAGGCCTGCTGCAGGATGTCCTCCACAACGTCGGGCACGGCGGCGAGACTGCCACCGCAATAGCCACATGCTTCCCGGTCATCCTCCGTCGTCAACGCGCCACACTGGATACAGTGTTGCCCTTCCTTGCGCAGACCAACGGCCACGATCAGGGTGCGCGCCTGCCCTTTCTGCAGGGCAGAAATAGTGTCCTCCAGTCCGGCCACGGCGAAGGTGCCCGCGCCCACGCCGTCTTCCAGTTGACTCAGCAGGTCTTCGTGTTCGGCTTCCCGGGTTCTCCGGATGATGCCCTGGATTTGTTCATTCAGGTTCTTGATATTGACGAGCATCTCCGTCGGGAAGGTAGCCCACACGCGCTCGCGAAGGTACGGATGCAGTTGCTCCTGGAAAAGGCTGATGATCTCCTCTGTGCCTCCCAGGAGCAGCCCTTCCACCGGGTCGTCCTTATGGATACGGAACACCTCTTCCGCTGTGCTCTTCAGGTGATGCAACACAGCTTGATCGTGGTGGCGCTGCAGGCGGGCCTGAGCCCATCCTCCCTGGTCGTGCCGGCCGGGCACTCCCCCAACCATGTCCAGCCGCTCATCCAGGTGTTCGCCATGTGACACGAATATCCTGGCCCGATTCTGGTCAACGAGGATCGTGCACGTCGGCGTGTATGCTTCCAGTAGCCGAAGCAAAGGCTTGATCTGCGCATGGTTGTGGATATGGTAGCGCGTGGGTACGGGACGGGACAGAGCCAGGGTGCGCCAGAGGCCCTCCCCATGACAGGCAAAGGCGACGAGGTTGTGTTCTCCACTGGCGTGGCTATCGCGAATGAATTCTCGGATGCGGGCTATGTCTTGAGAGATCGACTCCCACTGCGTCGTTGTCCACTGACCCCGCTGGCTTTCGATCTCCGCCAGCAGGTTCTTAAGTTTCAGGGGATGTTTCCCCTCGTCGGCGGTACCCTTGGCGATGCGAAAATACAGACTCATGACCGGGTATTTCGTGCTGTGAAACGTGCGCATCGTTCGCAGGTCGTCTCTGGTCAACATGATTCTTCCTCCATCATAATCGGTTCACGTCTTCCTCTTCAGAACGCTGAACAAGTCGTGTCGGTATACCAGCCCCACCAGCAGGTCATCCACAACCACCGGCAAGAACTGAACGTTCTGTGCCTGCAGAAGGCGAAATGCCTTCCCAGCCTCGTCATCAGGGTGTACCTCTTGCCGCGGATTGCGCGGCTGCATGAGGTCACCGGCTGTCATCGTCCCCCATCGCGAACGCGGGGTGGCTTCAATGTCCCGCCGAAAGAGCAGCCCACACAATCGGCCGGCCTGGGCGACCGGCCAAAGCAGGGCGCCACTCCACGGATCCACCATCTGTTCCATCAAGTGCAACAGGGAAAGCTGGGGGGGGAAGCTCTGGAAGTTGCGCCGCATGATCTCTCCCACGTGGAGATTGTGCAGTTCGCGTCGGATGTCCAGTTGCTGGCGGCTGCTGCGCGCCGTCGTGTTCAGGAACCAGCCGATGAAGAGCAGCCACAGCGCATCGGCATAGCCGCCCACACGGTTTAGCCAACTCATCACCAGCCATACCGAGCCCGTCGCTACAAACAGCCAGGCGATTGCCTGACCCACGTACGACGCCACCCGCGTGGCCATGGAATAGTCGCCACTGCCGCCCCAAAGGAGCGCCCGCAGTACGCGACCACCATCCAGAGGGAACCCCGGGATCAGGTTGAACAGAGCCAGCATCCCATTGATGGCCCCCAGATAGCCGGCTGCCGAAACCAGCGGGGCGAGCAGCGAAGTCCTTGTCAGGTGGGCAATGCCGGTGGTAGCCAGCCACAAGGCACCAAAAAGGAAAGCCGCCAGGAAGCTTGCCAGCGGCCCAACAACAGCAATCAGCAATTCGTCAAACGGAGTGCGTGGTTCATCGGCCATCCAGGCAACGCCGCCAAACACAAACAGCGTGATTCCCAGGACGGGCGTGCCTCGCCGAATCGCCATCACCGAATGGGCCAATTCATGAAGCACTACCGAGGCGAAGAAGAGTACACTGGTCATCAAGCCAAGGAGCCAATAGAGAGCCCAGGGCCAGTTCACATTGATTTCTGGAAAATAGGCGGTGGCCAGACTCCACGTAATCAGAGCAAAGACCACCAACCAACTGGCGTCAATGCGGAGAGGTATGCCAAGAATATGTCCAACTTGGCGACCACGTTGCATGCCAATTCTTCCCAAAGAACGTCAGTCATAAACGGGCGAGGCGAGCTACCTCACAGGCAACTCGCCCCATGATCCCAACGGTTTCTCGCAGCGGGACTACTACTCTTCTTCGGTCCCTTCGATATACTTAATCCCGCGGAACGTCCCACAGTGCGGGCACACGTGGTGCGGCACGTGCGGCTTGTGGCACTGCGGACATGCTGCCAGCCGGGCCTTCGGCATTGCGTGATGACTACGCCGACGATTCCGGCGTCCCTTAGAGATTTTCTGCTTTGGTAGGGCACCCACGATCAACACTCCTTCACGTTATCTGTTTGTCAGTATGCTCATTCTTCTCTTGCCAGGCCCGTAACGTTGACCACCTCGGATCAATGCTGTCCGGTGGGCAAGCACATTCATCCTGGTTGAGGTTCTCTCCGCAGTTGAGGCACAGGCCGCGACAATCAGGGCGACACAACGGGTGTGTGGGCAAGGCCAGCATCAGATTCTGTCGCACGACCTCGCTTATGTCCAATATGTTCTGTTCACTAATGACGAGCGCTGGATCCTCGACCCGGTGTTCCGTCGCGTCGGGGGAAAGCAAACTGAATTCCTCTTCAATCTGCAGAACGATATCCCTCTCGAGAGTGTCCAGACACCGGTCACAGCGGAGTTCCACCCGGCATCGTAATGTGCCCGTACAGAGAACCCCTTGCACAGAATGTAGCAGCGCCACTGTCCCGCGCAGAGGGGAAACCCCCCGCACATCTGGCTCCAACCGGGACACCCGTCCCTCAACGCCGTAGTGCCGCTTTGCCCCAACTCCGTCCTTTAAGAGTTGCCCAACATTGAACTGCATTATACGATAACCGTCCCGTTCTGTCAAGTCGCTCCCAGATCAGGGCTTGCACAGCGAATCCAATACGCCCCAACGGACAATATCTGGCTTCCCCAGGTCGGCTATGGTCATCATTCGTCATAGCCCGCCTCAGCGCCAGGGTGACTCGCATCGGGCTCAGGCTGCTGGCTCTGCGTTAAGAGGGCAATGCCATTCTGAACTTGCGTCTGGATGACCACTAACTGAGTCTGTAGAGTTTGGAGTGTTTCCAGGACGTAGCCATCCGCCTCTCGGCGCAGAGTCGTCGATTCCTCCAAGGCCCTGGCAATGATCTCTTCGCTGCGCGTGCGGGCATTCTGGGTTAGCGCCTGGTCATCCACCAGCAGGCTGGCTTTATCCGCAGCCTCTTTGGTCAAACGACGCGCTTCCTCCTGGGCCTGGGCCAGTACGCGCTCCCGACCCTGCTGCACCCGCTGTGCCTGGCGGATCTCCGCAGGGATAGCCAGCCGCATCTGGTCCACCAGATCCATGAAGCGTTCCTCATTGACCAGCACGTTACGCGTCGTGGGAACCCGCCACCCTGCGCTGGCCAGTTCCTCCAACTGATCGAGCAAGAACAGAATATCGATTTTCCTATTCCTCCCTCGTCACAAACGTGGAGCGTGGACCGACGAATCGCGTTCCGCGTTGAACGTTGACACGCTTGAACGTGCAACGCACGCTGTCACGTTTCACAGCACATGCCTCTACTGGTTACTGGCTTCTGACGACTGGCTGTCACGCATCTCCCAGCGAAACGATGGGAACCTTGTCGTTCCTGGCCCCACCCAGCTTGTCGAATTTGGTGTGCAGGGCTTGGACGACATGCGGTGGCACGAAGGCTTCCACGTCTCCACCCAGCACCGCGACTTCTTTGACAATCCCTGAACCCAAGAACGAGTGCTCCAGGCTGGTGATCAGGCAGACCACGTCCAGATCGGGTGCCAGCTTGCGGTTCATTAGGGCCATCTGAAACTCAAGCTCGAAATCCGATACGACTCTCAAGCCGCGGACAATGACCTGTGCCCCACTCTCGCGCACGTAGTTGACGGTCAACTGATCGTAGGCTTCCACCGTGATGTTCGGTACACCCCGGAAGGTTTCCTCCACCATGGCGATCCTCTCGGTGGTGGCGAACAGCAGGTCCTTTGATGGTCGGGCATAAACGGCAACAATCAGTTGGTCGAATATGGCCGCAGCGCGCATAGCGATATCTACGTGCCCGTTGGTGATGGGGTCAAACGTCCCCGGATAGACAGCAATGGTCATGTTGGCGAAAGCTCCTCTTGCAAGCTGTAGAACGTCAAGACCGTCGCCCCGTAACGTCGTTGCCGCACGCGGGACAGCCGGTCAATTTGATCCGGCATCTCAAATGTTCGAGCATGTTCCACGACCACGGTAGCTCCGGCCCCCACAAGGCCCGATTTGGCCAGAAGGTGGAGCACCTCCACGAAATCGGTGTGGGAGTACGGCGGCGTGACCGACACCAAGTCGTAGGTCGGCAGGTCCCCAGACGGCAGCGCCAGCAGGGCGGGCCTGGTCAGCACACGGTCAGCCCGACGCCGAAACACCCGCCCGCGGCCCTTCATTCCGGCAGCGATCAAGTTCTCTTGGATAGTCCGGCAGCAGCGCGGATGGTTGTCGACGAAATCCGCCGCCACAGCCCCCCGGCTAAGGGCTTCGATACCGACCGCTCCGGTTCCAGCATACAGGTCCAGGACGCGCTCGCCCGGCCCGCCCTGGGCAGCGATCATGTTGAACAACGCGCCCCGCACGCGATCCATCATGGGCCGAATGTGTACGCCCCGTGGCGACTTCAGGCGCGCTCCACGGGCCTGCCCGGCAATCACGCGCACGACCGCCTCACGTTCATCAGCTCAGATCCCCGGCCTGTTTCCAGAAGGCATCCACCTGTTCAACAATAAGCTGGTGCTCCGGCGACGACAAGTTCGGGTCTGCTTCCAGAATGTTCTTCGCTGCCTGGCGCGCTTCGGCCAACACGTCAGCATCACTCAACTGCGCCACTCGCAGATCGGGCAAGCCGCTTTGGCGAGTGCCGAAGAACTCGCCCGGCCCACGAATCTTCAGGTCCACTTCTGCCAGGGCGAACCCGTCGGTGGTCGACTCCATAGCCTTCAATCGCGTTTCGGCTTCCTCGCCGGGCGAATCCGAGAGCAGGATACAGTACGACTCGTGCTCTCCGCGTCCGACCCGCCCGCGAAACTGGTGCATTTGGGACAGACCAAACCGATCGGCCCCTTCGACGAGCATCACCGTAGCGTTCGGCACATCAATGCCCACCTCTACGACCGAGGTAGCGACGAGCACGTCCAGTTCTTGGCGATAGAAGGCCTGCATCACCGCTTCCTTCTCTTCCCCTTTCATTCGGCCATGCAGCAGGCCCAGCTTCAGATCGGGAAAGATCTCCTTCTGCAGGCGAGCGTGTTCATCCACGGCAGCCTTGGCTTCGATCTTCTCTGACGCCTCGACCAACGGGCAGATGATGAATGCCTGCCGGCCCTCTTCCACTTGGTGGCGCAAGAATCTGTAGGCCCGCTCCCGTTCCCTTGGGGCCATCCATGTGGTGACGATTTCCTGCCGGCCAGGCGGTAGCTCGTCAATGACCGACAGGTCGAGATCACCATAGAGGGTCAGGGCCAGGGATCGCGGGATCGGTGTGGCGCTCATCACCAGCACGTGGGGGTTATGTCCCTTGCTGCGCAGGCTGGCCCGCTGCTGCACACCGAAGCGATGTTGCTCGTCAATGATGGCCATGCCCAGGTCGCAGAATGTGACTCCAGTCTGGATAATGGCGTGTGTCCCGATGACGATGTCGGCTTCCCCGGCGGCGATTTCGGCGTACGCTTGCTCACGCTCCTGCTTGCGCAGGCTGCCGGTGAGCAGGCGCAGCCTGGGCCGCAGCGAGGACACGCCCGGCTTCCCGCTATCTGGATCGCCGGCAAACAGCTTCCCGAATGTTTGGAAGTGCTGCTCCGCCAGAATCTCCGTGGGGGCCATGATCGTGCCCTGCAACCCGTCGGCTACCGTGGCCAACAGAGCGGCCGCGGCGACCACCGTCTTGCCAGAGCCCACGTCCCCCTGCAGAAGTCTACTCATCGGTTCCGTTTGCTGCAGATCGTGCAAGATCTCTTCCAGGGAACGCTGCTGCGCCCCGGTCAGCGTGAACGGAAGGTTGGAGAGGAACTGGTCAACAACTTCGCGACGCAGGCGAACGGGGCGGCCGGTTTGGGCACGCCAGATCTGTCGCTGGCGCAGAACGCCGATCTGAATGTACAGGAACTCGTCGAAAGCCAGACGGCGGCGGGCCTCTTCCAGACGCTCCCAACTCTCGGGGAAGTGTATCTGTTTGAGGGCCTCCGGCAGACCGAGCAGCTTGTTCTGCTTGCGAATGGCCACCGGTAACGGATCGGTCACACGCGACACCCAGGTATCCACCACCCGCTTCAGTAGCCGTCGCATCCACAGGCGGCCAACCCCCTCGGTGAGGGGATAAATCGGGACCAGTCGCCCTGTGTGGATGTGCTCCCGCTGTAACGGCTCCCAGACGGGGGATTGGAATGTCAGTCGACCCAGGTATTCATCCACCTTCCCGCTGAGGACAATCTGCCGCCCTCGATTCAGGCTCTTGACCAGGTACGGTTGGTTGAACCAGGTGGCCTGAATCTTGCCGGTGCCATCGCTAATGATCGCGGTAGTGATGATAATGCCCCGACGGCTCTGGCGATTGGAGATACGTTCCACGGCGCCACTGATCGTAACCTCTTCGCTGTACATGAGGGAGCTGATCTGCTTGAGGGCGCTGTAGTCATCGTAGCGCTGTGGGAAATGGAAGACCAGATCGCGAATCGTGTGCAGTCCAAGGCGCGCAAGCCGGCGAGCATACGCGTCACTGACACCGGACAACGTGCGCACCGACGTATCCAGGGAAGGGGGCCGGCGCTTTCGCCGCTTGGCCTTCGGCGGTCGCCGGCCGGCCGGCGCCGACGGCTGTGGCCGGGATGCCAGCTGGGCAAGCACCTGCTGCACCGCTTTCGACCGGGCGTCCGCGTCAAGCGCGGCATAATCCCCCAGCGTGGCGATCACGTGCCCCAGGAGTTCGGCGTCCTCCCGGCCCGCGCTGTCCGCTCGCACATCATCTTTGCAGCGAGCGATGAAAGCGCCCAGGCCACCAATCACGGCGGTGTCCTTGAAACCTTTGCCTTGTTCGAGCTTTAGGATCCGGGTCAGCTTTTGCGCCATCGTGGTCATGAACGAAGTGCCTCATCCCAGCCCATCTCGACGCGGCGCGCACCACTAAGGACGAAAACGCGTCGAGCGTGGAGCGGAGAGCATGAAACGTGAAGTTGTGTCACGCACTTCGTGCTGCGTAACACGTGGCACGCAACACGCAGTACGTGACACGTGATACATGACACGTGACACTCATTTCTAAAGCAGTCGCCATGGGCGCGGAGCGCGCGCCACCAGGGATGAAAAAGGGATCGCAGTTCTCCCCCCCTTAGTTCCCCCCGCTGGGGGGGAAGCGTGCGGTGTTCACTCCCCCCATGCGGGGCCCCCTCCGGTTCCCCAGGAGGGGGGAGAGAGTCGCTATTTTCAAAGCAGCTTTCAGTCATCTGAATCCTTCTCTGCGAGCAGACAGGCCACGCCCACGGCACCCGGACCGACATGGGTGCCCAGCACCGCGCCGGCCTCCACGATTAACAGATCGTTCCCTGGGAAGTGGGCAGAGAGTCGAGCCACCAACTCCTCGGCCAGTGCCGGCGCAGCGGCGTGGGCAATGCCCATGCGTTGGATCGGACCCAGCTCCTGGACTCGCTCGACCAATCGCCGCACGGCCCGTCGCCGCGTTCGCACGCGCTCCAGCGGGATAATGTCTCCCCCGTGAAACTCCAAGATCGGCTTGATGTCCAGCAACGTCCCCAACAGTTCGGCCAGGCGGTTGATGCGCCCTCCGGCGCGGATGTAGCTCAGCGTGTCTAGCAGGGCCAGCAGGCGCACTCGCGAGACCGCACGGGTCACAGACTGGGCCACATCTGCCAATGAGCGCCCCGCTGTGCATTGCGCCGCCGCTTCCAGAGCGAGCAGCCCCAGCCCCAATGTGGTCGTGCCCGAATCGATAACCGCTACCTCTACCACGCTGGTCTGTTGGGCCGCCATGGAGGCGGTTGCATAGACACCGCTGAAGGCACTGGCCAGGTGCACCGAAACGATGGCCGTGGCTCCTTCCTCAGCAAGCTGGGCATACGTACGCACGAAGTCACCAACCGGTGGCTGGGACGTGGTCGGGAGCGCTGTGCTGGACACCAATCGCTCATAGAATTCTTTGGTAGTGATGTCCACCCCTTCTCGGTACGCCGCAGTGCCGAAGATGACCTGGCAAGGGACCACGACAATCCCGGCCTCGGCGGCGACCTCGGCCGGCAAATCGGCTGTGCTATCCGTTACCACCCGTACAGTCATACGTTCCCGCCAACTGTCGTCAACATGCCGCGATCAGGGATCAGGACTTGGAGACGCAGGAGACACCGACAGCTCCGGGTCCAATGTGGCAGCCCAGAGCAATGCCGGCTTCCACAACAAGCATCCGGTCTCGCGCGTAGTCTTCCCCCAACATGCCGGCCACCTCAACGGCTGTTTCCTCCCGGTTTGTGTGCACAACGGCCAAGTCTTCGAACGGGGCATACTGTCTGGCCAGTTCGACAAGTCGTCGCAGGGCACGCTTGCGCGTACGCACCTTTTCCAGAGGGACCAGCTCGCCTCCCTCGACGTGTACGACCGGTTTGATGTTCAGCAACGTTCCCAGATAAGCCCTGGCCTTTCCGATACGGCCACTGTGGCGAATGAAATCCAGCGTATCCAGGAACGCCGGGATGTGCGCTCGAGGGATCATGTCCTGAACCTGAGCGACAATTTCGTCGCGTGTAGCCCCTTGCTCTGCCGCACGCCCGGCGGCTATGGCTATCCAGCCGAGACACATCGAAACGTTGCGCGAGTCGACGACGGAAATGGGGACATCGTCCCCCAGTGCTCTCACGGCGGCCAGAGCGGTCTCGTACGTCCCGCTCAAGCTGGCCGAGACGTGCAGGGACACGACCGAGCCGGCTCCGGCCAGCAAGTCCGCATACATGACCTCGAACTCACCTTGCGAGGGATGGGATGTCTTCGGAATGATCGACGGCTCGGCCGCCAATCGCGAGTAGAATTCGCGGGTGGTGATACCCTCTCCTTCGCGATACGTCTGCGTACCAAAGTGGATGGCCAGGGGGATCACTCGAATGTTCAGACCTTCCGCGATATCCTGCGGGATGTCGGCTGAACTATCCACGACGATTCGTACGGGTGATGACATGATGATCTCAGCCCTACCAGAATTCCGGCTCCAACGACCCCTCGTACACCACGATACCCAGTGCGCGCATTCCTACATGGGTCGCCAGCGCGGGGCCGTAGTGCGCGACCTCAATCGGGAGTCCGGGTTTCACCGCGTCCACGCGCTCGATCAAGCCCTGAATCTCTATGGGGGCGGTCTCGTTGTGTACGATGATCAGGCGCTCGACCCGTGTGAATTCAGAGACGAATTCGGCCAGCTTGTCCAGGCCACGTGGCCGAGTCCGCACCTTCTCCATCGGCTCGATTTCTCCGTCCTCCATGATCAGAAGCGGCTTGATGTTCAACATGGTGCCGAGAATGGACTGCGCCTCGCCAATCCGGCCATCGCGCTCCAGGAAGTCCAAATCCTCGACGAAGAGTACCAAGTAAATGTGAGAGATCATATCCCGCAGCAGGCGAAGGGTGCCATCCATGCTCTCACCGGCCTGCGTAGCCTCTGCCGCCGCCGCAGCCAACATGCCCAACCCCACGGTGGTGAGCATGGAGTCAACGACCATCACGCGAGATTGCCCCACCATAGATGCCGCTGCCTGGCGTGCTCGCTCCACGCTTGGGCTGAGGCGTGAGGAGTGATGAATGGATATGATGTGCCCGCTCTGCTTGCTGAGCCGGCTATAGGCCTGGTAGAACGCCTTCACGGTCGGGGCCGACAGATCGGGCTTGCCCGGCGCGCGCGTGGCAAGCTCGAACAACTCCCCGCGCGACAAATCTACCCCTTCCTGGTACTCGCGGGAATTGATGCGAATCTTGAGAGGCACGACCGTAATGCCCAGGGCTTCCGCCACATCGGGAGGCAAATCGGCCGCACTGTCGGTGACGATTAGGGGACGAGTCATCCTGATCTTCGATCCTCCACCACCCTACTCAACAGAGATTATGTAGGGGTAGTGTGGCTGGCCGCCATCCACTACCTCAACCTCTTGCTCGGGATAGAGCGCCTCGATGGTCTCACCCAGCGCCGCCGCTTCGGCAGAGCTCACGTCCTGGCCATAGTAAATGGTGAGCAGTTCGTGTTCCCCGGCGTCCATCCCGCGGAGCAACTCTCTCACCACACCTTCCAGTTTGGGGCCGGCCGCGACGAGCGTGCCATCGAGCAGGCCAATGACCTCCCCTTTCTCAACACGCAATCCCTCCACGAGAGTGGAGCGGACCGCGTGTGTGATCTCGCCCGTCTTGATCTCGCTCATCGCCCGCTGCATTGCTCCCACATTTGTGGCCAGGTCGGCCTGATAGTTGAAGGCGACCAAAGCACAGATTCCCTGAGGAATCGTCGCCGTCGGCACGACTTCCACTGTTTTCTGGGAAAGCGACTGCGCTTGTTGCGCGGCCAGCAGGACGTTGCGGTTGTTAGGCAGCAAGACGATCTGATCCGAAGGGGCGTCGTCAATGGTCTGAAGCAATTCTTCGGTGCTGGGGTTCATGGTCTGTCCGCCGGGCACGACGGCCGTCACCCCCAGGCTCTCAAACACCTGCCGTAACCCGGCCCCTGGGGCCACAACGATGGTGGCGATCTTGGTCAGCTCCAGCGCGGCACTCTGACTTGGCGCCGGCTTACCGAGCAGGAACTCCTGGTACTGCTCATCCATGTTCTCGATGGTCACCTTGCTGAGGGGGCCCAAAGCGGCCGCATAATCCAGGACAGGGCCGGGGTTGGGCGCATGGACGTGTACTTTGATCAAGCTGCGGTCTCCCACGACGAGGGTTGATTCTCCCATGCTGTCGATCTTTGCCCGGATGACCTCGACATCGAGCGCGTGGCCACGCAAGAGGAATTGAATGTCGTACCCGTAGGCCTCGTCAGACAGAAAATGGGCTTCCCGTTGTGCATCGGCAACCTGCGTCACGGCCTCGACCGGCACGCCCCGCAGAAAGCGGAGTGCTCCATCGAAGATAATGAATAGACCCTGGCCACCGGCATCTACAACCCCAGCCTCTTGCAGAACCGGGAGCAGGGACGGTGTGCGGGCTACGGAATGGCGCGCCGCATCCACTGCTCCCTCCCATACGCTATACAGGTCGTCATTGTCGCGCGCCAGCCGACGACTGGTATCGGCCATATCGCGGACCACGGTCAGGATCGTGCCCTCCACCGGTTTGATCACCGCCTGATAGGCCGTGTTGGCCCCCTCCAACAGCGCGGCTGCAAAATCGGCTGCCCCCATTTTCTCGGATTCGCCCAGACCGTGGGCGAACCCGCGCAAGATCTGCGAAAGGATCACACCCGAGTTTCCCCGTGCGCCCATCAGCGCCCCTTGAGCCACAGCGTGAGAAATGCGGGCGACAGAGTGTTCCGGCGAAGTCGCGATCTCGCTGAGCGCCGACTGCATCGTCAGCAACATGTTGGTTCCCGTGTCCCCGTCCGGCACAGGAAACACGTTGAGGGCATTGATGGCCCGACAGTTGTGGTCCAACCAATTGGTGCTGGCTTCCAACATGCGCTTCAGCAACTGTCCGTCGCAAGCCTCTAGCGGTGCCTTCACCTTGGTCGTCCCTTCAGATGGGGCAATCGGTGTCGTTTCCTCTTGGGGCGTCAAAGAATCTGCTCTCCTCTTGGTGCGGGCGCATCTAATCGTGAGGGGAGTCGGATAGCCCACCCATTTCTTAACCACAGATTACGCCGGATGCTGCCCCTTCTGTGGAAGGGCTGCATCCGCGATTTCACCGCTGTTATTGCTGTTTCAGCAGTGTACTCTGCGAAATCTGTGGTTGATTTGTACTGCTCCCCCAGGTTCTGCATACGCCCTCTTGGTGCTAGTACGGATCAAGATTGGGGTATCGTTTCGTTGCCGACCCTTCGCTTGCCGGTATCTTTCACTTCTTGAACATGGACGTTCACGTCGGCAACCGGAATGCCCGTCGCGCGCTCGACAGTGAACTTCACCCGGTCTGCAATATTCTGGGCCACCTCCGAAATGCGCACGCCGTGAGCCAGCACCACGAACAAATCAATGGCGATGTTGTGGCCCTGCTCATGCACGACAATCCCGCGTCCGGCCACGTGCCTGTGCAATCGCTCGACAAGACCATCGCGCCGGTCGGGTAGAGCCATTCCCACGACGCCGTAACACTCCAGCGTCGCCCTGGTGGTCAAGCTGGAAATCGCCTCACGCGTGATCTTGATGGTACCTAACTCTGTCTCCCGATTCAGCATCACCGGTATCCCGTTCGGCTTGCGCAAATCAGCCGAGTGTGTTATGATAGCGCCGATCCGGCTTGGAACCGGACCTGACTACCCAGGGAGGATATGCAATAACATGGCTAAGTGTCAAGTCTGCGGCAAAGGGCCGCGCACCGGATATAATGTCAGCCACGCCATGAACCATACCAAACGTCGCTGGCAACCGAACGTCCAAAAGGCTACGATTCTTCAAGATGGCCGCCCACAACGAGTACGGATCTGCACTCGCTGTTTACGTTCGCTAAACAAAAAGGCAAAACTGCAAGCTCCATTATAACCTATTCTGCGTTGGATGTCTAGTAGACGGAGTGGGTCGTTTGGTCGCGCAAGCCCCCGCGAACGCAGGCGTCAGGAGGTACGGGCAGCGAAGAGCTAGGGGGTGAGGATCATTGGGGAAGTCAGCCCTCTCGCCTCACCGCCTACGCACCGCGCAACACTGGAAACTCAAGACTCGCTGCCTGAGCGCAGTTGGCCACAGCCGGCCTGTATGTCAATTCCTCGCCTCAACCGTACGGTTACGCCGATTCCGGCCTGTTCCAACGTGTCCCGAAAAGCGGCAACCTGTTGGCGATCTGGCGGCCGATAAGATACGCCTGTGACCGGGTTCAGCGGGATGAGGTTCACGTGGCACAACAACCCCTTCAAACGCCGGGCCAACTGTTGAGCCTGCTCCACACCGTCATTCATGTCCCGGATCAGCGCGTACTCAAACGTGATCCGGCGGCCTGTGCGGTCAACGTACTCCCGGCAAGCCGCCAGGAGTTTCGCCAGCGGGAACCGGCGGTTGACGGGCACCAGCCGATCCCGCAAGTCGTCGCTGGCCGCGTGCAAGGAAACGGCCAGACCCAGTTCCAGTCCCTCCTGCGCTAGGCGACGGATGGCGGGAACCAGACCCACTGTCGAGATGGTCATGCGGCGGCCGGCAAAGGCAAAGCCCCGCTGATCGTTCAACGTCCGAACCGCCTGCAACGTCGGGCCATAGTTGGCCAGCGGCTCTCCCATGCCCATGAAGACCACGTTGGTCAGTTGTCGCTTCGCTGTGCAGAGCTCCGCGCGCAGCGTCCGTTCCACAAACAGGACCTGCTCAACGATTTCGCCGGCGGTCAAGTTGCGGCGCAAGCCCATTTTTCCGGTGGCACAGAAACGGCAGCCCAGAGCGCAACCGACCTGAACCGAGACGCAGGCCGTTCGGCGCCGGCGATAGTTCATGAGCACGGTTTCGATGGCTTCGCCATCGGCGAGTTTCAAGAGCCACTTGCGTGTGGCTCCGTCTGCCGATTTCTGCACCTGCTCAGGGTGGACGGTCCGCACCCCGATCTCTTCCTCCAGCCGTTGCCGTTGCGCGTTCGGGATGTTTCGCATGGCGGAAGCGTCAGCCACGAGGGAGCGATATAGCCAACCCCACACCTGGTCCGCGCGAAACGACGGCTCGCCCCAATCAGCGAGCCGTCGCGCAAGCTGGTCATACGTCAGCCCGTACATCCCCTCTCTAACCACCGAGCAAACTCCAAATCAATCGCGGCTGCGGCCCATCCCAGAGGCCAGCATGCCGTAGTACAAGAGGGTCGAGAGGGCCTGAGCCAGGGCGGCCACGTAGGTCAGAGCAGCAGCTCGCAACACCGCGTTCGCTCCTTTTGAGTCTTGCACGCCAACCAGACCGTTCGACTTCAGCATCTTCATCGCTCGACGGCTGGCATCCAATTCAACCGGCAAGGTAACCAGGGCAAAGATGGCCGTCCCCCCAAACAGGAACACGCCCAGCCAGGCCAGGTTCGGACTCTGCAAGAAGAGGCCCACGAGAAAGACGATCGGCCCCAGCCACGAGCCCAGATTCACAGCCGGAACCAGGCCGGCACGCAGTCGCAACGGGGTATAGGCCGTGGCGTCCTGTACGGCGTGGCCGACCTCATGGGCCACAATCCCCACGGCAGCAACCGACCTGCTGCGTGCTACACCGGCCGAGAGTCGCAGCGTCTTGCTGCGCGGGTCGTAATGATCAGTCAACTCTCCCGGAATGCCTTCCACGTTTACGAAGCTCAGTCCGTTGGCGGCGAGCAGATGTCGCGCCGTTTCCTCGCCGGAGATGTTGCGCATGTTCGGCACACGCAAGTATTTCGCGTATGCAGATTTCACCTTCGCCTGCGCGTAGAGTGCCAGCAAAAGCGCCGGCATGGCGATTATCAGATACAGCGGGTCAAAGAAAAACATCGTTCCATACACCTCCTACCGAATTCCCACACACGTCATCACACCTCCGTCGCCGTTGGCAGACGAGGCCCCGGCAACCCCCCGCAACATGGTGCCGGACACCGTAAGGTAATAATTATACTACAACTCATCCGCAAATCAAAAACTGCTATCACCGGGCTAGGGGGCCGGTGAAGGTTGCCAACTGTTGGAAAGTTGGCAACCTTCAAGGGGACACACTTTCCACCGAATTGTATACACTACCGTCGCCGGAACCAGCGCCCCAGATGCTCCATGTCCCGAAACAGGAAGTCCGGCTTGATGGGGCTTTGGGCCAGGTCATCTTTCGAAGAGGCGCCGCCGAGCACCAGGCCGGTGAGCAAACCGGCCTCTTTGCCGCCGGCGATGTCGGTCTCCAGGCGGTCGCCGATCATGATGGTGTTGGCTGCCGGGTGACCCAGTCGACGCAGGGCTTCCTCGAAGGCCGGGCTGTGCGGCTTGCCCATCACCAGGGGTGGCGCGCCGCTGGCGGCCTCCACCGCGGCCAGAATGCTGCCGGTGCCGGGGAACAGGCCGCGCGGTGTCGGGTGGGTCACGTCCGGGTTTGTGCCCACGAAGAGAGCCCCTCCACGAATCGCCAGGGCAGCCGATTTCAGCTTCTCGTAATCGAAGGCGTGATCCATGCTCACGACAACGGCGTCGATCTCGACGGCGTCAACCTGGGCCGCATCGCTCCCCACCAGAACAAAGCCTTTCCGGGCCAGCACGGTCCGCAAGGCCGATTCTCCGATTACGAATACGCTCGACTCCGGCGGAAGGTTTCGACGCAGCCAGAGAGCGGTGACCTGGGCCGAAGTGATGAACTGTTCAGGTACCGCTTGAGGATCAAGGCCGATTTCATCCAGTAGAGCCACGTACTGTTCCGAGGTGCGGACAGTGTTGTTCGTCAGGAACAGGAAGGGCGTCTCGCTCTGCCGGAGGCGGGCGAGGAAATCCGCAGATCCTGGGCGAGGCGTCTTGCCCAGATAGATCACGCCGTCCATGTCCAGGATGAAGGCTCGAATGTTCTCGGTAGGCACCACGTTACAATACCGCCAACGAACCGAATCGCACCACACCGGTGGCCGCTATGGTCACGGCCCCACCTAGCCAGCCGGTCAGGATCAGGGAGAGGGCAGCATAAACACCGGGGAAGGCAACATACAGGGCGAGCCATCCGCAAAAGATCACCGGATTCCGGTCGGCAAGCCCTCCGGCCGTCTTGCGCAACGCGAAAACCATCAGCGGGGTTTCTGCCAAAGCGAGCCCCAGGAACAAGAGGAAGATCACGGTTACGAGTGTCGGCATGTCAGCGACGGGCGGCGACACCACCTTTTGGACCGCTGCCGAGAAAGCCAGCAGGATCAGATCCGCGACCAGGCCGGCCGTGCCGCACAACCACACTGTTTTCTGCTGCATCTCTCGTCCGGGCCGCGCACGCCGTCAGTCGCTTTCCGCCGATTCCTCACCTTCGCGCTCGGCAACGTCCTGCTCCACATCGACCACGGCGGCGGCGATGGCCCAACTGACCACGCCCCACGTGCCCCCCGAAATCATCGTGGCGATGAACAGGGAGCGAGCGGTTACCGGCGTGGCAGGATCGCGCACCAGCCCAACCACCGACATAACGATAGCCACCACGGCGAAGAAGAGGCCCACCTTCACCGGGCCACTCAGCCGAGACAGCCGACCAGGAAAGCCTGAGCGACTCGTGGATTGGTTTTCTGCTGCCGGTGCGTTCGAGGTCATCTCTCTGCTCCCAAGGTATGTGGCCCGGAACGAGGCCGGGCCGACCGTTGTACTTTTGCCAAGAGGCGTCCTGCCTATTTTACCCGAAGGAGGCCTGCCCGTCAAACGGTAGCCAGTCGTCAGATGTCAGTCGCCAGACGTGCTCGCTGGGCGACGCCTGTCTGTTCCAGATAGACGATCTCCCGGCCGAGCCTTGTCCGGTTCGTGTGTCGCGTGTTGCGTGTTCCGTCGCTCCACGCTCCACACTTGACACCTGTTCGTAAGCGTTCAGCGACTACCCCGGGAACAGCTGCTTCAAGCTCTTTTTTGCCACGAATTACACAGATTTTCACGAATTTCTTGTT
>CAZDTE010000046.1:0-22006 GCA_964508275.1 uncultured Ardenticatenales bacterium | reverse complement strand
TGCCACGGGCAGAAGCGGCCGGCTCCACCTGCCTTTCGGGAACAGTGACACCGACAAGCTCATGGGTAACCTATTGGAGCACCGCTACGGTCTCGTACGGACAACCCGTCACAGTGGGTTCAGTCATTGTGGCCTGCGATCCCGACGGCGTGAAGGCCGGCGTATTCACGGTGACCACGGCCGGCGAATACGGGCCGCTTTACGTGTACGGGGACGATTCAATAACGGCCGGGACAGATGAAGGGGCGACCACAAACGATCTCATCACATTCTACATCAATGGCAAACGGGCAGCCACGCTTGGGCCGGGTGTTCCCACCTGGAGTGGAAGCTCTCTGCCAGAGCAACTAGACCTCATGTACCCTGCACCCGGGCAGCTTGCCCTGGGGTATACGGGTGGATCATGGTCGAACTATCTTGCGCTGTACAACCCTGGTGGTAGTGGCGTGGACACAGATGTGCTATTCACCAAGGTCGATGCCAGTACCGTGCCCTATTCCAAGACACTGACGGCAGGGCAGCGGTACTCCTTCAAAGTTGATAACGTGGGCGGCATGAGCAATACCGACTACAGCACGAAAGTTACCTCAGACGTTCCCGTAATTGCCGAGCTTGGCCTTTACTGGACAGAGCTAAACCCAGTGACGGGCGGAAGCGGTGGCTTTGCCATGAGAGCGGGCCGCGATCTCTATACGACTCAATACATCGCCTACGGAAACACAAGCAGTAGCTGGTCAAACTACCTTGCCTTGTTCAATCCCGGATCCGAGACTGCCACGGTAAAGGTCACCTTTGTCAAGCCAGACGCGTCGAAAGTTACCTACGACAAAACGCTGACGCCTGGAGAACGGTTCTCCTTCAAGGTGAACAATGTAGCGGGAATGAGTTCGACGGAGTACAGCACGCGGGTTACTTCCACGGTCGGTATCATTGCTGAATTGGGTGAATACTGGACTCAGTACAACGTCAGCGGGGGGAGCGGCGGTTTCGCTATGCGAGGCACGCCGGCGACTCCGAAATCGCAGACGGTAGCCTTGGGCTACACGGGGGGTTCGTGGGAGAACCGGCTGGCCGTATACAATCCGTTGAACGCTACGACAAACGTCACCGCAACCTTCACAAAGGTGGATGGTTCTACGGTGACAAAGACGCTATCCGTAGGTGCTGACCAACGCACGTCATTTGTCGTCGACGATGAGCCGGGGATGTCAAGTACAGATTATAGCACCAAAGTTGAGGCCGATGCTGGAGTGGTCGCCGAGTTGGGTCTTTTCTGGACTGAGCTTAACCCTGTTACTGGCGGTAGTGGTGGTTTTGTCATGCGCGGTTCTGCTGAGCTCCCCACAACCCAGTACTACGCCTTGGGGTACACAGGGGGCTCATGGTCGAACTACCTGGCTCTCTACAATCCAGGAAGCGCAGGAACGACAGCCTACGTGCTGTTTACGAAAGTTGATGGCAGTACCGTGCCCTATACCAAAACCCTCGCTGCTGGCGAGCGCTTCTCGTTTAAGGTGGACAACGTTGCGGGCATGAGCAATACGGATTACAGCACCAGAGTTACTGCCGACCCTGGAGTGTTGGCCGAGCTAGGTCTGTACTACTATGAACTCAACCCGACGCTGGGTGGCAGCGGAGGGTTTGCCATGCGCGGCGAGCCTGCAGACTAGGTTCTCCGACACTTCCAGACTCCAGATCTCCGGAGCGCGGGCGAGCGACGTACGTCTCGCTCGCGTTTTCGTTTTTCAGCGGTGTGGAGGAATTACCTCTGACATTTCGGCGACCAGCACCATCACCCTTCCGGGATTGCTCGGATTTGACGGATTCCTGGAATTGAATTATACTGCGGTCACTAGGCAGTTGAAGATGCCGGCTGCAAGCTGATATGTGACCATTGCAATCCCGTTATCTGATACGGCCTTCTTTATGTTGTGGTCTTCAGGGGACGGTCCAGTTCACACAGAGGCGTGGATTCGAGACGACGCTGGCTGCCTTTCCCAATCACTGGCGACTAAGAGACTGGGACAGCACGGCTGGCAACTCTTCTGACGCAGTGCTAAGGCATCTTGATGTACCAACGCGATCTGTCGGGAATCGACTCGTCATTCAGCCTTCTGGGGGAGAGTAGCAGAGTCAACAAGTATGACCGGCCAATGCTTAGTCTGGATAAGGGCGACTTCCTCAGTTTGCAGTCGTGAGGGTGTCAGATTACATGCGTAAGAATCCGAATTCGCACCCAAACAGGCCGGAACATTGGGAGGAGAAACCTGCTCGCCCCGATTTCCTGGTTTTCGGAAGCCCCTACATCGGCGACGAAGATATGGTCGAGGTGATGGATACACTTCGTTCCGGTTGGTTGGGGACTGGCCCCAAGGTACAACGCTTTGAAGCGATGTTCAGAGAATACATTGGGGCCAAACACGCCATCGCGCTCAGTTCGTGCACAGCAGGCCTACACCTGGCTCTTGAGGCAACCGGGGTTGGGCCTGACGATGAGGTCATCACCTCCCCATTGACTTTCTCCTCAACCGCGAACGTGGTCGTCCATACTGGCGCCAAACCCGTGTTCGTTGACGTTGACCGCCGTACAATGAATATGGACCCAGAACGGCTGCACCAGGCAGTTTCGGCCCGGACGCGTGCCATCATACCCGTCCACCTGGCTGGGCGGCCATGCGACATGCAGCCAATCATCGACGTAGCTCGAAGACACGGCTGCGTGGTTATTGAAGATGCCGCACATGCAATTGAAGCCAGCTATCGAGGCCAGAAGGTTGGGACAATTGGGGATCTGGCGGCCTTCAGTTTCTACGTCACCAAGAACCTGGTGACGGGCGAAGGGGGCATGGTCACCACAAATAACGATTCGTGGGCTGAGGAGATTCGAATAAAAAGCCTGCACGGGATCAGTCGAGATGCCTGGAAGCGGTATTCGAGCGAAGGATTCCAACCGTACGAAACGGTTTACGCCGGGTACAAGTACAACATGATGGACATTCAGGCAGCGCTCGGCATTCATCAATTGGCCAGGCTGGAGGAACAATTGAAGGTCCGCGAACGGCACTGGCAGCGGTATTCGCAGGCCCTCGCGGCGCTGGATGAACTGATTTTGCCCGTAGAAGAGTCACACATTCGCCACGCCCGCCACCTGTACACTGTATTGCTGCGACTCGAACGCCTCACCATCTCAAGGAACGAGTTTGTGGAGGCATTGCGGGCAGAGAACATTGGCACCGGCATCCATTTTTATCCGCTCCACCTGCACCGCTATTACCGGAAGCTATTGGGACACAAGAGAGGTGACTTCCCCAACGCAGAATTCATTGGAGATTGTACTGTCTCCTTACCCCTCTCCGCCAAGCTTATGGACGAAGACGTTGAGGATGTCATTTCTGCGGTGCGTAAAGTCATTGTAGTGTCTCGGAAGAAACGCGTGTCTTGATGTACCGTCGTTGGCTCCGAGAATCGTGAACCAAGAGATCAGGGCATACTGGGATGATAGGGCGAGGCGCTTCGGCACAGACTGTGTGGCGACGCTCCGGGAGACTCGGCTTCGCCGTCTGGAAATCAGCGCACTCGCCAGGCGACTGGCTGGTGGGCAATCAGTCTTGGACGTGGGCTGTGGAAACGGCTACTCGGTCTTTCAATTTGCATCGTTGTTTCGATCCAACTTCTACGGTCTAGACTTCTCGAAACCGATGATAGATGCTGCCCTGGAACACAAGAGGATGGGGCCGCCACTCCGTGGCAACACAGCGTTCTATGTTGGAGACGTCACCAACATCCCGTGCCCTAGCAATATGTTCGACGTAGCAACCAGTGGACGGTGCCTCCAGAACCTGACCTCTTGGGAGATGCAGCAGCAAGCCATTGACGAGTTGTTGAGAGTGGTAAGGCCCGGCGGCAAAGTGATCTTGGCGGAATGTTCAGTCACAGGCGTGGAACAGATGAATAAGTTGAGACGGCGTCTTGGGAAGCCGCCCCTTCGAGGCACACCACCCTGGCATAACGTGTTTCTCGACGACGGCAAGATACGTGCTCTCGCCAGTACGAAGACCGCAGTTGCTAGCGTCGAGATTGAGCACTATGCAAGCAGCTATATGCTAATCACACGCATCCTGGAAGTTGGGCATCGCTGGGCCGATCGCATTCCCAATTTGGGGAGTCTTGGGTACTTCAAGCTGTACGTTCTTACGCGTACCTCTTAGGCCGATTCTGGCCTTGCTTGCAAAGCGCGGTTGACGACCCGCGCGATGCGAGAAGGCTACATTTCGAGGCGATGAAGATGGGGCAGCAGATGAACGGTGCGACGACCAAGCTAGCAATTCTGAGAACCTTGCCAGAAACCCCCCTTCTGATCTACTTTTGCCTCCGAAACGCCAGGCGAAGCCAGGATGTGAGGAGCCTGCTCGATTTTCTTTTCCGCAATGACGTCGTGTCGTTCCGTCAGAGGCTGTTTATCGTCAAGCGCTTTGTTCGAATCTCGTACTTCGTACCGTGCCCGCACACCAGTGACGAGATGCTCTCGATCATCACGTCAATCCTCACCTTGACGCCAGACCTTGAAGGGGACGTGGTGGAGGCTGGGTCATTCAAAGGTGGCAGCACGGCAAAACTCAGTATCGCATCCAAGATGATGAACAAGCAGCTTGTGGCCTTTGACTCGTTTGAAGGAATACCGGAGAACGAAGAACTCATGCCTAATGGAAAACCCTATCATCCGGCGGGAATATGGTGTGGCACACTTGACGAGGTCAAGAGGAACATCAAACAATACGGCGTGTTGGAGGCATGTGAGTTCATCAAAGGTTGGTTTGACGACACAATGCCCGGTTTCAAACGCCCAATAGCTGTGGCGTACATTGATGTGGACCTCGCCTCGTCAACTCGCACCTGTCTGAAACACCTGTTTCCTTTGCTTGTCCCCGGCGGAGTTCTCTTTTCCCAGGATGGTCATTTGCCGCTTGTTGTTGACGTTTTCGACGATGACGAATTCTGGCTGAACGAGGTTGGCTGTCCCAAACCCCAGATTGAAGGGTTGGGGGAGCGCAAGTTGATCCGCATCGTCAAACCGGCCGAAGGCGGAACGCCGGGGGGAAACCCTTGGAGTGAAGGGTGATTGGAGTTCCATGACTCTGGTTCGCCAAGCTACCTCGGGGGTCAGATGGAACGGCCTCACGATGGTCGCCCGTGTCGGACTACAATTCGCTACGCTCGCGGTCCTCGCACGACTGCTCGGTCCCAGCGACTTTGGCCTAATGAGCATGGCCGTCGTGATCACAGGGTTTGCAAGCGCCTTCTCCGACTTCGGACTCAGTAATGCCATTATCCACCGGCAGGGCGCCACCCGCAACCAACTTTCCAGCCTATACTGGTTAAACCTCGTCATCGGACTCGTGGTATTCATGCTTATCTGGATTGCGATTCCTCTTGCCGTGGGCTACTATCGAGAATCGGCACTCACCCCGGTGCTGGAATGGTCGGCCGTAACGTTTCTGTTGATCCCCCTCGGCCAGCAATTCCTCAGCCTACTCCAACGAGACCTGCGTTTCAGAGCGTTATCCGTGATTCAGATCCTCAGAAGTGTCGCTTACGCCACCGTCGCGATCACCCTTGCGATATACGGCTTCGGTGTCATGAGCCTCGTTTGGGGCACGCTGTTCGCCGAAGCTCTAGTTGCGGGCGCGCTGCTGATCGTGGCCGTCAATTCCAACTGGCTCCCACATCTTCATTTTCGTCTTGCCGATTTACGGCCATTCCTCAGTTTCGGCCTGTTTCAGATGGGAGAGCGTACACTCAACTACTTGGGCAACAATGTGGACTACCTGATAATCGGGCGCTTCCTGGGCGCAGAGCCTCTCGGATACTATACGTTGGCATACAGTATCATGAGACTCCCTTTGCTCTATGTCAACCCCGTCGTCGTTACGGTGGCTTTTCCGACCTTCGCACGCGTGCAAGACCAGGACGGAAGGCTGCGTCGGGGATATGCCAAGATCTTACGTTATCTCAGTGCTGCCAACTTTCCATTGATGGCTGGGATGTTTGTCGTAGCACCGTTGTTCGTAACCGTAATCTACGGCACTCGCTGGCTACCGGCTGTCCCCGTCATCCAGATATTTGCTGCGTTGGGTGCTTTGAAGACCCTTGGGAACCCGTTGGGGAGCTTACTCCTGGCAAAAGGTCGTGCAGACCTCGGCTTCTACATGAACGCTGTGGCGGTTGTGGGTTATGCTGCGAGCAACCTGCTGGGAATCCGGTACGGAATCACGGGAGTGGCCTTCAGTTCACTGGTCTTCTCGGTGCTGATTCTCTTCCCAATCGACTTCTATTTCCGATGGTACCTCATCCGTATGCCCGCCAGGGACTTCTTCGTTGCCATTCGAAAAGCGGCTGTCGCATCTGGCGCGGTCGGAATTGTCGTCACTGCATGCAAGCTGGTCCTGCCCGACACCAACGCCGTCGTAACGCTAATCACCCTTGCCGGAATCGGGGCCACCACATACGCTGCCATCCTGTGGTCCTTTGATCGCCAGTTCCTCATCGAGGCATGGGGA
The DNA here is from genome assembly GCA_964508275.1 of uncultured Ardenticatenales bacterium. GTDB lineage: Bacteria > Chloroflexota > Anaerolineae > Ardenticatenales > JAADHH01 > CAZDTE01. The sequence goes on along the minus strand of CAZDTE010000046.1, from coordinate 15,449 downwards.
TACATGAAGCCGTCCCCAGCAAAGGAGCACAGCTAATGCCCGGTCTGTTTGGCCTTTGGGCGATGGAGGGCGATCCCGTCAATCCAGAAACGCTTGTCGGTATGGGTGAGACCATGCGACATCACCCAGGCCTCCGAACCGAACACGCGATCTACCCAGGGTTCGGAGCTGGTTGCACCCACTTGGGCTATCTCCAATCCAGCGCGCAATTCGTTTCGGATGCCGATCCCTTCTACGCCGTATGGCTCGATGGCGAGATTTGCAATCAGGACGAATTGATCCGCACCTATGGCCTCCGCCAGAGCGACGTCCCCTCCGACGCAGCGCTCGTCCTCGAACTCTGGAAACGGATAGGGCAGGACTTCCTCGCAAACGTGAACGGAATCTTCTCCGCTGCCGTGTACGATCGCACCGTTCATGAACTGACCCTGATGAACGACCGCTTTGGCTTTCGCCCCCTCTATTGGAGACGGGCCGATTCCGGCTTTGCTTTTGCCGGGGAAGTGAAAGCCTTATTGGCCTGCCCCGGTGTTTCCGTGGAAATCGATCCCACAGCGGTAGACGAATGGGTCAGTTTCGGTTATCTGCTGGGAACCAGGACTTGGATCAAGGGCATTCACTTGCTGCCGCCAGCAACGATCATGAGAGTGGGGAAAAGCGGTCGGACGCAAACGTCATACTGGTCGTGGCACGACATTAAACAGCCGGACAGTCTTCCCGGTGAATCTGAGATCGTTGAGAGGCTAGGGCAACTGTGGATCGCGGCCATCCGGAGACGGGTTGATGACAAGCGGCTTGGCCAGTTCCTGAGCGGCGGCCTCGATTCGAGGGCAATATTGGCCGCTCTTCCAGAAACAAGGCGCCCATACCACACGGTGACCTTCGGGAAAGAAGGATGCGTTGACGAACAGATCGCCCGCCGCGTGGCGCGCCGGAAAGGCATGGCCCATCACTTCGTCGAGATAAACGCCAGGAACTGGCTTCCTCCACGCATCGATGCCATTTGGCGGACCGATGGTATGGCCAAGGTGCTAGATTTGCACGGCGCCGAGACCCTGCCTCTGTTTTCGAATCTTTGCGACGTTCACCTCCACGGGCACTTGGGCGATGCCACGGTTGGGGGCAGTTACTTGGGACCAGAAAACCCGGATGCGTATTTCAAAGAGAAGATCTTTCTGGCAAATCCCTTGTCGCTCGACCGATCCACGGCTCTCGATAGGCTGCGCAGTGCGTGGGAGGCAGATCGCTTCCCATTGGACCGTTTCTTAATCAACCAACGAGGCCGTCGTTACATCAATACCGGGCTGATCATGGCCGCTTCATTTGTTGAGTGCCGCCTACCCTTTTTCGATAACGATTTCCTGGACTTCATTTTCAGTCTGCCCGATCAACTGCGCAGCCAGTCGTACATCTACAACAAAATGCTGCTCAAGCACTTCCCAGAGTTCTACACCGACATCCCGTGGCAACAGACAGGATTGCCAATAAGCGCGTCACGGTGGCAGCATCGGGTGAAACGGCTCACGCTCTTGTCCAGCAGGATTCTCCGAAAGTTTGTTCCCAACCGTTTCGGACTCACCCACTCCAGGGACTACACGGACTACGTTCGTTGGTTGCGGTCTGAGCCGACCAGAGGGTTCTTGGCTAACTTGCTGCTTGGTGACGACATGTCGTATCCTGCGTTTGTCAGCCCGGACAAAGCTCGACCGTTGATCCGGGGGTTCCTTGAGGAGCAGAACAACGAAGCCGTTGCAGTTGGCCTGTTGCTCACACTTGAGATCTACCTGAGACAACTGCACAACAGGGAGCACCTGAATAGCTTGGTTGCCCGGCATGGAATGCGTTGATGCCAGCAACGAGACGTGTCATCCGCCGTACGCTTGCGTGGTGACCGCAAGGTCGCTCCGGAGCCCCACTCGGTCCCGATGGATATGAAACCGACTGTCGCTCACCTACGTGAAACATATCTGCCCCTCTCCGAAACTTTCATCTATGCCTACCTCCAACACTTGAGGCAATGGAGGCCGGTTGTCATTGCGCGGCAACTTGAGAACCGACACCTCTTTGCCGCTCGGAATGTCCACCTCATCCAGCTCAGCGCGATGGAAAACGTGTTTGACCGCGCCACAGGACGCTTCTTTGATCGCTGGCCCGTATGGGAGAAGAGACTCTCTGCCTTGCCGCGGAAAACCAAAGCAAAGGTGCTACATGCCCATTTTGGCCCTGCTGGCGTACTGTCTGTTCGCGTTGCCAAACGCCTGGGGATTCCGCTGGTTACCACATTCTACGGCGCTGACATGTCCGAGTTCGCCCGCCACCCCGTCTGGAGGAGGCGCTACAAAAGTCTCTTTCGCGAGGGTGACCATTTCTTGGTCGAAGGACCACACATGCGTCAACAGCTAATTCGGCTCGGCTGCCCGCAAGAGAAGACCTCCCTCCAGCACATCGCGATCGACGTGCAGTCGATTAAGCCACCGGAGAAACGACACAACGTCGGTGTACCGATCTTGCTCTCCTGCGGACGTCTCGTCGAGAAGAAAGGCTTCGAGTATGCCATCCGCGCGATGACTGGCGTCGTCCACCAAGTGCCCGCAGCCGAGTATCACATCATTGGGGACGGCCCGCTGCGGCTGTACCTCGAAAAGCTGATCACAAACCTTGGCCTGACAACCAACGTGCGCCTCCTGGGCTCCATGACCCATCAGCAATACCTGGAATATGCCCCGAAGGCGAGCATTTTCCTGGCCCCCAGTGTGACCGCGACGAGTGGCGACTCCGAGGGCGGTGCCCCCACCACGCTTTTGGAAATGCAAGCGATGGCCATTCCGATCGTGGCAACCCATCATGCTGACATCCCGTACGTTGTGCGCCCAAACGAGAGCGCGCTCTTGGTTGACGAACGCAATGTAGATGCGCTGGCGCAGGCCTTGCTTCAATTGCTCGCTCACCCCGAACAGTGGTCGAGCATGGGCAGTGTGGGCCGTGAACATGTGGAACGATTCCACAGTATTCAGCGAGAGGCAGTACGGCTGGAAACTGAAGTGTATGACGTGCTGGCTGCGGGAGCAGGCCAGTCGTGAACGCGCCGCTCACCATCATCCCCTATTGGTATCAGAACGACTGGGGGGTGGCTGGACGCCGCCACGAGATGATGGCCCGTGCCCTGTCTGCACATCCTGCCGTGGAGAAGGTCTTGCATCTCGAACTCCCCGTTCCCCTACATCGCCTGCCAAAGCTGCTCCGAGCCGCCCGGCGCTCCGCCGCCCACCGAGACCAATTGCGCCGCCTGTTCACCACTCTGCATCCCGCGGAACGTCTCTTCCTGCGCACCCCCTGGCGGCCAGGCCCCCACCATGGCGACCGGCACGCTCCGATTCGCGCCGTGGACGCGCCCATCCTTCGGGCTCAGTTTCAAAGGCTCCGCCGGCAGCTCGTCGGGGACCGTCGTCCGCGCATCTGCTGGATCTACCCTCCCGTGGCTTACTGGCGCGAGCTGCTGGACGTCATGCAGCCAGACCTGATCATCACCGACGTGGTGGACGACGCCGCTGCCGCACCCCATCTCTCCCCTGTGGAGCGGGAGCATGTCCGCCAGCAGACTGTTGCCCAACTGCGCGCTGCCGACATAGCCTTTGCCGTATCCGATGCCCTCTGCGAACGCTACCGCTCCGTGCAACCCGCCATTCAGCGGCTCCCGAACGCCGTCAGCCCGGCACGCTTCCAGAGCCTTTCATCATCATTCCCGCCCGACCTGGCGGGAATCCCCTCTCCGCGAATCGGCTACGTCGGCACGCTGCAGCACCGCATCGACGGCAATTTGCTGCGCCGGGTGGCCACGACACGTCCCCAATACCAGTTCGTCTTCGTCGGAATCATCCACCCCCAGTTTCGCCACGGTCCCATGAAATGGCTAGGCCGCTTGCCCAACATACACTTCTTGGGCGAAAGACCGTGGTCGGACGTGCCGCGCTACCTGGCTGCCTTTGACGCCTGCATTATTCCTCACACGCAGGACGACCTGACGAAGAGCATGGACCCCCTGAAGCTCTACGAATACCTGGCCGCGGGCAAACCGGTGGCGGCCACCCCCGTGGCCGGCACGCCCGACTTCGCCGATCTGCTCTACCTGGCCGACGACGCCGATTCCTTTGCTCGTGCACTAGATCGTGCCCTCGCCGAAGACAATAGCAGTCGTCAGGCAGCGCGCCGGGCGGCCATCCTGCCCCACACCTGGACCGCGCGAGCATCCCGTGTGCTAGAAGAACACATATACCCATTTTTTGAAACCCGCCAATGAACGATCACACAGAATTGCCAGACTGACACATTTATGCTATAATCCAGTCGGTCGGGCGTCTGCATCCGTGGTCCAACGCCGTCATGTAAAGCGTGGGCCAGATCGTGGCGCCAATTTTAATAAAAGGGAGTGTGAAACATGGATGATGCCGGGCCAGTGCAACGCGCGCCTTGGTTCGATCTCTTCATGAGTTTCCTCCTCGCGGCTTTCCTGATAGGCGGGTTGTTTTCGGGCTATCTTTTCTACAAAACTGTGCGCCAAGTCGTAGCCCACAGCCAACTGCCCCCCCTTCCCCGCCTTGGTGGTGTAGCCCCCGCCCCCCCAGCTTCCGCTGAAACCACGCGGCCTCTTGGTGGTCCCACCACAGAGTTGCCTGCCCAAACTGCTCCTGGACCGCTCCTGGAACACCGCCAGGAACGAGTCAACGTCCTGCTGATGGGAATCGACAAGCGCAAGGGCGAAGTCGGCCCTTGGCGGACAGATACCATGATTCTGCTCACCCTGGACCCCCAGAGTCGCACCGCCGGCATGGTATCTATCCCGCGAGATCTGTACGTCACGGTCCCCGATTTTGGCCAGGGCCCCATCGAAAGCCGGATCAACACTGCCTTCTTCTTCGGTGACCTGCGCGATTATCCCGGCGGTGGCCCTGCGCTGGCCAAAGAGACGATCCGCCGAAACTTCGGCATCCCGGTCCAGCACTACGTCCTCGTCGACTTTGAGGGATTCCGAGAGCTTATTGACCTGATCGGCGGTATCATGATCGAAGTGCCCCAAGAGATCCTGGACACCCGTTTCCCGGACGGGAACTATGGCTACCAGACCGTTCACTTCCTGCCGGGCCTCCAACAGATGAACGGCGAGCAGGCACTCCAATACGCCCGCACCCGGCACGACGGCACCGACTTCACCCGTGCCAAGCGCCAGCAACAGGTGATCATGGCCGTCCGCAACCGCGTGCTGGACAGAGGATTGCTGACCAGCATGACGCCGGTCAAGCTCCTCGAAATCTTACGCACCTTCGGGGACACCGTCAAGACCGACATGCCCCTCGACGATGCCCTGCTGTTAGGTCAGATCGCTCGCGACATACCGCCAGACGCCATTCACCGGCTGGTCATTGACGAGAACATGACCGAATACTTCGTCACGGACCAGGGAGCGCAGGTCTTGCGCCCCAAGTGGGATCGGATACAGGCCGGCCTGGCACCCATCTTCAGCGGCGGGGATCAGGCCTCTGCCGCCGCCGACCGCCCCTCACCGGTTCCGGGAGAAACGAATTGGGAAGGAGCCTTGATCGAGGTGCAGAACGGGACCTCGCAAGACGACCTGGACCAACGCACGACCCAATACCTCAAGGATCGTGGATACCAGGCCACAGCGGCGGGCAGCGCCGACCGCAGGGACTACGCCCGTACGACGATCAGGGTGCGTGGTGACAAGCTGTATACCGTCAAGCGCCTGGCCCAGCTCTTCGGCGTCCAGGTCGAGAACATCCAGCGATTACCCGCGCAGGCTGGCGAGCCAGACATATACCTGATCGTCGGCCAGGACGCGCTCCAGACCTCGCTCGTCCCCTGAGGCGATCCGTCGTCCTCGCGCAGGATCCGCTTCCGCTAGAACGGCAACCCCAAAGCCGTCGTCAGCCACGCGCGAAAGGCGTCCATCGCGCTGATCTCCAAGAACGCCAACCCTACGCCCACGAGTACAGGCAAGGCCGTCTCCCGCCAGCGCTCTGCCCGATTCTCCACTCGCAGGAACACGGCCGCCAGAACCGTGTTGGCCGCCGATAACAGCATCAGCACACCCAGCGTGCTGGCAATAGCGAGGGGATAGAAAAGGACCGGAATCTCGGCAGATACCACGGGAACTAGCACCCCAGCAAGCACCAGCCACGGTAACAGGCTCCGTGCGTTGGGCAGGACAGAAACCTCTTCGGGCTCGCGCCACACGGTTGCGTGAAAGATCGGCGTCACAATGATCGCCAGCGAGGTGCCGGCCAGCAGCCCGGTGGCCAACCGTAGCCAGTTGCGGGGTTCGTACAGGTGCAGCCACGCGGGGAAGAATGACGCCACGTAGGAGTTGGCCCCATCGAACGCCATCACAGCAACAAAGCCGAGCAGCAAGGCCAGGACCGTCGGGGGGGGCATGTACCCGGCACGCCGGCGTTGCGTCGCCAGTCCGAGGAACGTCCCAAAAGCGGCCAGGTAAATGCCGGTGCACCGCGCACAAAGGGGAAGCTGCCGCTCGCCCAGGTGGAATGAGTGGGATGGGAGTTGGTGGCAGATCGCGTAACCGACCAGATTCGTTTTCGCCGCCAGCGCCCAGGGTGGGCGCAGAAAGAACAAGGCGACGACGCCGAGCGCGACGGCTAGCGCCGCCCAGCGAGCCCACCTGGCGCGGCGATTCCGTGAAGAGACGGCCCTCACCTCCTGCAATTGCTCAGTCATGTGCCCTCACCTTGGCAGCAGGAAGCGCCGGCGCCAGGGGTTTCAGTGCACGTCCCGCGTAGCCGCTCCCCGGCAGTGACTGTCAAGCAGTGACCATCTCCTCCGACCGTTCCAAGTCGCCAGCTTCTTCGCCCTCTTCGTCCTCGGACGTGATTTCGTACACCTTTTCCGTCCGGTCAATGAACAGCACGCCTTCCAGGTGATCCGTCTCATGCTGAATCACACGGGCCACGAACCCGCCGGCCTCGAATTGCAGCGGCTTGCCCCACTCGTTGCGCGCCCTCACTCTGATCGCCGCTGGTCGAACCACCTCACCCACGCAACCGGGGACAGACAGGCAGCCCTCCATTCCCTCCTCCTTTTCCTCGCTGAACTCGAGAATCTCCGGGTTGATGAGGGCGAGCGGTTTGCCGGAGAGTGGTTCTCCCTCCTCTTCCGGGGCGTCAATGACGATGATGCGTTGCGATACGCCCACTTGCGGTGCAGCCAATCCTACGCCAGGAGCATCCTGCATCGTTTCAATCATGTTGCGCACCAGCCGTCGCACCTTCGGAGTGAACTTCCTCACCGGCTCGGCATGGCGTCGCAAAACAGGGTCATTCTCATCTACGGTCACAATCTCTAGCAATGCCAATTCCACCCCTCCACCTAGACACTGATCCTTTCCAGATTTCGCACAATTCTCGCCAAGAACGCATCGGCGGTCGCCCCGTCCAGGACGCGATGGTCAAACGACAGGCTCAGGTACACCATCGGGCGCACCGCTATGGCGTCGTCCTCCAGAACGACGACGCGTTTCTGGATAGCCCCCACACCAAGGATTCCAACCTGCGGCTGGTTGATGATCGGTGTGGCGAAGAGACTGCCGGCTGTCCCGTGATTGGTGATGCTGAAGGTGCCGCCTTGCACATCGTCAGGGCTCAGTTTGCCGCTGCGGGCCCGCTCGGCCAGGTCCGTCACGGCGCGGGCCAGGCCGATCAAGCTCTTCTCATCGGCGCGGTGAATCACCGGCACAATCAGGCCGTCTTCCAGAGCGACAGCCACGCCGATGTTGATCTCCGGTTTCAAAAGGATCCCTTCGTCCGTGAAAGAACTGTTCGCCAGCGGGTGTGCCCGCAGGGTCTGGGCGACCGCTTGCACGAAGAACGGCGTGTAGGTCAGGCGCACCCCCTGGCGCGCGAATTCCTCCCGCTTCGCCCGACGATAGGCCACCACACTGCCCACGTCCGCCTCCATCACCGTAGTCACGTGAGGGGACGTCTGTTTGCTGCGCACCATGTGTTCGGCGATCATCGCCCGGATGCGCCCCAGCGGCACGACCTCGCCAGCCGCTGGCTTGGGCGGCGCTGCGGGTGGCGGCTCGCCGGGCGCTTCGGTGGCCGGTGCCTCGTGGAAGAACTCGCCAGGCTCCTGGGCCACCGGCTCCATCGCCTGCTGCGCCTCGATATAGCGTAGCAGATCCTTCTTCGTCACCCGACCGCCCGATCCGGTACCAGGAACCAGGCTTAAGTCAATGCCATGCTCGGTAGCCATCCGCGCCACCACCGGCGTCACACGCTTGCGTCGCGCCCGGCCTTTCGCCGCCTCCTGCTTCGGTGCACCTGCGGCTACACTGGGCTCGGCGGCGGGCGCTTCCGCTGCGGCGGGCGCCGGCAGTTCTTCTCCGGCCTCACCGAGGTAGGCGATCACGGTGCCCGCGTGGACCGTATCGCCCTCTTGGGCTACGATCTGCAATAGCGTCCCTGAGTCCGTTGCCGTGACTTCCGTATCTACCTTGTCTGTGAGCACCTCCAGCAGTGGCTCATACTGTTTTACGTCGTCACCGACCTGCTTTAGCCACTTGCCGATCGTGCCTTCGACCACGCTCTCCCCCAATTGGGGCATGAGTACAGGAATTGCCATGGGCCATCCTCCAGTTTCGGGCTCCGGGTTACGCGGTCTGCGTTCCGCCGCGCTGATCGAATCCCCGTTCGCCTCCCACGTGCGTCGTAATTATACCATAACGGCACAGCGGATCCAAATCCCAAGCTTGCCTCATCGTGTCCGCCACACGAAGATCGACTCGTAGAACTTGCCGGCGCGTCGCCCTGTGCGGCGGTTGACGTGGCGATGCACGACTCCTTCTACCTCCACCCCGACGCGCCGGGCGATTTCCCCGTAAAGCCCGGCCCGATCGTTGGCCACCACGATGATCGGACTGCCGGCCGCCATGCCCTCCGCCACCCGGCGGAACACATCGGTAATGTCGGACACGTACTGGCGGCGCGCCCGCTTGCTGGAGCCGCCGCTCGCCGGCCCGATTTCGTCCCCGCGCCGGTCTTGCAGACGCAGCAGGGCGTAGGCGTACGTGTGTTGCTCATGATAGTCGATCAACCCAACATAGGGGGGACTGGTGATCACGCCATCAACTCGCGGGAGCGCCGCCTCACGGCTGTCGCCATGCCGGATCGTGGTCTTCACGTCGGTGCGCCTGGCGGCGAACTCCTCGATCCGGCGCAGGGAATCTGCACTGTAGCGCTTCAAGAACTTGAAGGCTTCTGTCGTGGGGCGACACTCCCTCGAATGTTTGTGGCACCAGTACGGCCCTGTCTGCGGCTGGCGGGGAAAATCCAGGTCGTAGTGCGCCGTCAAGCGGGCGGACCGCGCCGACCGCGAGAGGATGACGCTGAGCAAGTTCGCGTACTCGTAACCACCCGCCTCGATGAGGTGGCGGTACGCCAGCAGTTCCCGCAACGCCTGGGGAGCGAACCATCGCCTGAGGTACGCGCTGTCCGTTTCGGCGGGCTGGGACCGTGGTGCTTGCACCTCCCACAGCCTGGGTTGGCGCGTGCCTGGCTGCGTAACCGAGCGCACCTTCTCCAGGATATCGAACACCTCCGTCCGGGCCAGGCCCAGATCATACCGCGCCGTCTTCACCCGGCAAAGGAGCACATTGAACGCCGAGACATCGTAGCCGATGGCATGGATGCCCAACTCGTTGGCCTGCACCAAGGTCGTGCCGGAGCCGCAGAACGGGTCGAGCACCGTTTGGCCGGCAGCGAAGTACTTGCGCAGGAACACCTCAACGAGCTGGGGAATGAATTTCCCAAGGTAGGGGTGCAGTCTGTGAACATGCTTCGTGCGCACCCGTTCGGGCAGGTCACGCTCTTGCCAGTTGAGGTTCAGGCTCTCCAGGGGCGTGTCCGGCGTGACCGCCGCCGGTACCGTCGGTTGGCCCGTGTCGTTGACCCAGGCGGTGCTCTGTTCTTCGCTGTTAGCTGGCACGACTGCTCATCCGCACCCATCTCCCCGGCCCAGGAACGCTAATACGCCGCCAGTCGGCGCATGGCCACCGCGATCTTCTCTGCGTTCGGCATCCAGTAATCTTGCAATGGCGGGCTGTAGGGCACGGCCGGCGCTTCCGGCGGCGCAACGCGCACGATGGGGCCATCGAGGAAGTCGAATGCCTCTTCGCTGATGATGGCCGCGACCTCGGCACCGATGCCCAGCATCTTGTTATCCTCGTGGATGATCATCGCCTTGCCAGTCTTGCGCACAGCTTCCAGGATGGCCTGCTTGTCCAGCGGGCGCAGCGTTCGCAGGTCCACCACCTCGACGCTAACGCCCTCGGTGGCGACCGCTTCGGCAGCGCGGAGCGTCTCCTGCAACATCAGGCCGTAGCTGAAAGCCACCAGATCGGTTCCCTCTCTCCGCACCGCAGCCACCCCGATCGGCACGACGTAGTCTTCGTCAGGGACCTCACCCTTGACCAGGCGATAGGTCTTCTTGTGCTCGAAGAACAGCACCGGGTCCTCGTCGCGGATGGCGGCCTTGAGCAGCCCCTTTGCGTCGTACGGCGTTCCCGGCGTCGCCACCTTCAGGCCGGGCACGTGACAGAAGAACGCTTCCACGCTCTGAGAGTGATATAGCCCTCCGCCAATGCCGCCCCCGTACGGAGCCCGTATGACCATTGGGCAGGGCCACGCCCCGCCCGACCGGAAGCGGTACCGCGCCGCCTCGTTCACGATCTGGTCGAACGCGGGGTGGATGAAGTCGGCGAATTGGATTTCGGCCACCGGCCGCATGCCGTTCAGCGCCAACCCAATGGCCACGCCGACAATACCCAACTCGGCCAGCGGGGTATCCATGACGCGGGCTTCGCCGAATTCGTCCACCAGCCCTTCGGTGACGCGGAACACGCCACCTCGCCGGCCGACATCCTCCCCCATGATCAGCACGCGTTCATCGCGCGCCATCTCTTCTCGCAAACCGTCGTGTATTGCCTGCAACAGTGTCTTCTCTGCCATTGAGTATCACACCTCCTCGTTGAGGAATAAGCTATCTGCCTTTGCTGGACCAGCCGGTTCCCCAAGGAACGGAACCGGCCCGGAGCTACGAGCGGCCAGCCTCAATCTCCATAGTACACGGGTCGCACGGCATCTTTTAGGCCCGGGAACGGAGCCTGCCGCGCGAATTCGGTGGCCCCGTCAACCTCGGCAACGGCGCGGGCCAGGATTTCGGCTTCCTTGTCCTCGTCCAGAACTCCTTCCTCGCGCAGGTACTTTCGGAATCGAATGATCGGCCCCTTCTTCTTCCAGCGCTCAACCTCATCCCGGCTGCGATACAGCCGGTCGTCGTCATCACTGGAATGGGGGACAATACGGTAGGTCTTGGCCTCGACAAGCGTCGGCCCTCCACCGGCGCGGGCGTGATCCGCCGCCACCTTCACCGCCTCATAAACAGCGAGTACGTCGTTTCCATCCACGGTAACGCCGGGCATGCCGTAACCATCCGCCCGCTCCGACACATTCTCGATGGCCATCTGTTTGCTCTGGGGCACGGAAATGGCGAACTGGTTGTTCTGGCAAAGGAAGACTACTGGAGCCTTGTCCACGGCGGCGAAGTTCAGACCTTCGTGGAAGTCGCCCTTGCTGGTGGCGCCATCGCCGAAACAGACCACCGTGACCGCCTCCTCGCCGCGCATCTTACTGGCCAGCGCCATCCCCACAGCCTGCGGAATCTGCGTCGCCACCGGGCTACTTTCGGAGACGATGCGCAGTTTGCGGTGACCGTAGTGCGCCGGCATCTGCCGCCCGCCGCTCGACGGATCCCCCTTGCGGGCGAACAGGGCCAGCATCAGCTCGCGCGGCGTCATGCCCCAGGCAAGAACGAAGGCGTGGTCCCGGTAGTACGGAACCAGAATGTCCTGCTCCCGGTCCATGGCGTAGGCCGCCCCGACCTGGATGCCCTCCTGCCCCATGCCGGAGATGTGGAACGCTACCTGGCCCTGGCGCTGCAACACCCACATCCGTTCGTCCAGGGTGCGCGCCAGCACCATGTGGTAGAACACCTCTTCCAGGGTCTCTCTCGATAGGTCCATGTCTGTCACCTCCTTGTGAAATGTGGTAGACGCCGTCGTCCACCGGGGTGTGTGGCGCTGTCTGTACCTACACCACCCGCACCTCCCAATCCCCTCGTCCGCGTCCCCGCCTCCTTACGCGGCCTGCTAAGCCGCTGCCCGAACCACCGCCTGGCTTTGCTCGTGCGCGTGGTACGAACTGCGCACCAACGGCCCGGCCTCCACATGCCGGAAGCCCATTTCACGTCCGGCGTGCGCCAATGTGACGAACTCACCCGGGGTGTAGAAGCGCTCGACAGGCAGATGGCGCGGCGTGGGTTGCAGGTACTGGCCCAGCGTGAGCACAGCACAGCCAACGGACCGCAGATCGGCCATGGTTTCCAGCAACTCCTCCTCCGTTTCCCCCACGCCGAGCATCAAGCCAGACTTGGTCAACATGCCGGGGTGTCCCCAGCGCCCTGCCCGGTCCAACAGGGTCAACGACTGCCGGTAGCCGGCCTTCGGGCGAACGCGGGCGTAGAGCCGGGGCACCGTCTCCGTGTTGTGGTTCAGGATGTCCGGGCGAGCTGCCAGCACGATACGCAAGGCGTCAGCACTCCCCTGGAAATCTGGGATGAGGACTTCGGTGCCGCAGTGTGGCAGGCGGGCACGGATCTGCTCCACCGTCCGAGCGAAGATGTGCGCGCCGCCATCCGGCAGGTCGTCGCGATTGACCGACGTGAGCACGGCATGTTGCAACCCCAGTCTGGCGACGGCTTGCGCTACACGCTCCGGCTCTTCCTCGTCGAGTGGGTTCGGCTGGCCCTTGGCTATGGCGCAGAACCGGCAACCACGGGTGCAAATATCGCCGAGCAGGAGGAACGTCGCCGTTCGATTCTGGAAACATTCGCCGATGTTGGGACAGCGCGCTTCCTGGCAAACGGTGTGTAGCTGCAATTCATCCAGGAGCCTGGACAGCCGGATGTAATGTGGTCCGCCTGGGGCGCGTACACGCAACCAGGATGGGTGGCGCCCTCGTCGACTGGCCTCGGTGGGCACGCCCATCGCCATTCGATGTGGTCGTTCGGTCATTGCCATCCTATTTTAGCACACAGAAAACCCTTTGTCAACGGGTTGCCACCAATCTTGATTCCACCACTCTGTCGCCACCACGACCACGATTCTTACATGCGGGTACGCTTAGGTGACGTGTCCAACAACCGTTGATGGCAGCCGGCCCACAATGACGGGTCGCGCACGAGTTTCCTCACCGTGATGTCTGCGAAATAGGGCATGATGGCCGCCAGAACCGCCGGCAGGCGTTTCCAGCGAGCGGTCCGAATCAGCGCTTCCATCTCGTCCGCGGCGCGATCTACCCAGTTCCACTCGTGCCGAAAGCGGTCTGCCTTCACAAAGTAGTTTCGCTTTTCCCAGGCTATAGCCGCCTCATCCACACTGCGACTGATCCCCCGCAGAGCGAACACGATCAGCGCGGCCAGGTCCTTGCTCTCCTCGTCTAGCGTTCGTTTTTCCAGCAGGCGACGGAGGGCCTCGGCAATCGTGCGCCGGTGCTGGTGGCGCTGCTTGCCTGGTCCATCTATGTTGATGATTCGACTCATGATTGGCTCCTCGATGAGGTTGGCTCATGCCCAGACCAAATGTGAAGTGGCCGCTTCTGGGCCGGCGGGCAGAGGTGGTCGGTGATTGGTAGGGCACTCATCAGCAGGCGTCATCCTCAATCACCCGCTCGTGGCCAACGTAGATGCGCAGCCGGCGACCACGCACGTAGCCCAGCAGGCTGATTCCCCACGCGCGGGCCAGTTCGAGCGAAAGGCTGGTGGGGGACGTGCGCGAGATGATGATCGGAACGCCCATGTCCGCGCCCTTGCGCAGCATCTCGGAGCTGATCCGCCCTGTGGTGATCAGAATGGTGTCGTCTGTGGAGATGCCTTGACGAGCGGCGCGGCCCCGCAATTTGTCCAGGGTGTTATGGCGGCCCACGTCCTCCGCGACGGCCAGCAGCCGGTCCGCATCGCTGAGCGCGGAGGTGTGTATGCCCTGGCTGCGCCGGTAGAGCACGGCCGCGTGATTCAGCTCGTCCATCAAGTCGAATACCTGCCTCACGCTGATGCACCGGCCGGATTGTATGGCCTCGCGCGAAGCGGCTAGATCGGCAAACGTCACACCGCCACCGCAGCCACTCGTCACGGTGCGCCGGTCGGGGAGCTGCACGTGCGGCTTGCGGAGCCACACGTCGGCCACCTGACCGCGGTGCGCAACCTCCATCATGCGCACATCCGCAGGCGACTCGATGACGCCCTCTGACAACAAGAAGCCGAGAACCAGATCTTCCAGCCCGACAGGCGTACACATCAGCGAAACCCACTCTTGCCCGTTGATGTGTACGGAGAGGGGTGCCTCAGCGACGATCTCTCCGGCAACGACACGCCGGCTGGAGTCATGTAGCTCCAGGTAGGTTGTCGGCTTTGTGCCTGCGTCCATGGGCTCCACGGTTGACTGTTGGCCGCTGCCGGTGACTGGCCAACGGCTAATCGCCTCCGTGTCCGTGACTCCCCTCAATCTCGGCGATCCATTTGGCGTGGTGCTTGGCGGCATACTCCCGCGTCACAACGCCCTCGACCATGGACAGGATCGACTCGCGCGTCAGTGGATGGATCGTCACCAGGTAGATGTGGAGCATGACCATGCAACTGTTCGCAATGGTGGCCAGATCGTGTATGATGACGCTCCAGGTGAAGGCAACCGGCGAGGTCACTTTCTCCTTGAACCACATGAGCAGGCCGGTCGTGACGAAAAAGGTATAGGCGACGATTTGGAGCAAGACGTTGAGCTTTTGGCCGGCGTTGTACTTGCCTTGTGGCGGCAGGTCGGAGACGTTCCCGTGGGTGTAGTAGTCCCACGCCCTAGCCAGCCAAACCCAATCATCGCGTGTCCACACAAACGCTTCCCGCAGGCTGGAGAAGAAGGCGCGCGGATTGCCGAACAGGTAGATGAGAGGAGACCCAATGTAGACCAGGGCAGCAACTCGATGCCAAATGCGGTTCGTCTGGCCGCTGCGCCCCACCGCGTACGACCGCATCGAGCGGCTGAAGTTCGGTAAGCCGGTTACGAGCAAGGCCACGAAGGCCAAGAACTGTATCCAGTGGGCCAGGCGCTCACTGGGCGAGAAGCGGACGACATAGCGGTTTCGCATGATCCCTTTCTAGAAGCACATGGCTCTTCGCCGATTAGGACTAAGGATTGATTAAGGCTTTTCCAGAGAAATAAACCTTCCAGAAAGATATCACGAAGCCTGTTATGATTCGCTAACGTATCTTCTCAATATTCCGGGGTGAGCAGGACGTCAAGCCCCCCTAACCTGAGG
>CAZDTE010000045.1:0-22619 GCA_964508275.1 uncultured Ardenticatenales bacterium | reverse complement strand
GCACCTCCGGAATCTGCCACGGATTGCACGGATTAAGGCTTTTCCAGAGAAATAAACCTGCCAGAAAGGTATCACGAAGATTGTTAGAATTCGCTAAATGTCTTCAACCGAGGTGGAAAAGCCCAAGGAACTCCCTTGCAGATTACTTTTTCGCGGTATTGTGGGCTGTATCGAGAATCTGTTTGGGAGAACTGTTTTCTTGGAGTTCCCTAACACAGAAAAAACAAGAAATTCGTGAAAATCTGTGTAATTCGTGGCAAAAAAGAGCTTGAAGCAGGTGTTTCCGGGGTAGTCCCCGAACACTTGCTCCGGGGCGTTGCGTGCAAGCGCGCAGACCGCCATGAGAGGCACAACCTCTTCTTGCCTAGTCCCTCCCCAACCGCCACCGGCCCGGTTGGCTATAGCCGGGCCCAAACGATGCGCGCCCGCTCGCGGGCCTTTGCGCCGATCTCTTCCTCGTCCAGCGTGAGCAGCCGCCGGTCCTCCATCAGCAAGCGCCCTGCGCAGATCGTGTGCGTTACGTACGATCCGTCGATGCCGAAGATGACGTGCCAGGGGAGGTTTTCCGCCGTCAGCGGGGTCGGCGGCACGTAGTCGAGCAGGATCACGTCGGCGCAGGCACCGGCTGTCAGCTTGCCCAACGGGCGGGGAAAGAACTGGGAGGCGATCTGGGCGTTGTTCGCGTACGCCATCTGCATGACACGGTCGGCCGGCATGGCCCGCGGGTCATGCCGGGCCAGTTTGTGCACCAGGTAGGTCGCCTTCATCTCCTGGAACATGTCGTTCGAGAAACCGTCGTTGCCTAGGCCCACACACACCTTGCGGTTGAGCAGCGCTTCCACCGGGGCGGTGCCCACGGCGTTGTTCATGTTCGACCGGGGCTGATGAGTCACCAGGGTTCGCGTGCTGCGCAGGCTGTCCATCTCGTAGGCATCGAGGTGGACGCCGTGGGCGGCGATCGTTTGCGGCCCCAGGACGCCCTCCTCTTCCAGCCGCTCCACCACACGGCGGCCCGATTTCTTCAGGCTGTTCTTCTGATCGGCTTTGTCTTCGGCCACATGGATGTGAAAGCCAACCTCCAGGTCGCGCGCAGCCTTCTGGCAGGCACGCAGCGACCGGTCGGACAGGGTGAGGGAGGCGTGCAAGCCGAATGTGCCGGTCAAGAGATCATTCCCCTCCCGGCGGGCCTTCTGGATGAAGCGGCTGTTTTCCCTGATGCCGGCGTACATGCCAGTTTCGCCATTTCGGTCGGTGACCTCGTAGCAGAGGCAAGCGCGCAAGCAGGCTTGTTGTACCGCTTCGGCAATGATGTCCAGTGAGCCGTCAATCGCGCCCGGACTGGCATGGTGATCGAACAGCGTCGTGGTTCCGTGGCGGATCGCTTCGGCCAGGCAAACGAGCGCGGAGTAGCGGATGTCCTCCCACGTCAGGGCGCGGTCCAGCCGCCACCAGAGCTTCTGGAGTCGCTCCACGAAGTTTGACGGCGGCGGACCGGAGAGGGCCATGCCACGGGCGAACGCCCCATAAAAGTGGGTGTGGGCGCAGATGTTGGCGGGCAACACGAGCTTGCCGCCGGCGTCCAGTCGTGGAGCCGTCGGGTAGCGGTCGACCAGATCGGCGGTGGAACCGAGATCGGCGATCTGATCGCCTTCGATGTGGAGGGCCCCGTCGCCGATTAGCCGGTTCGGCTCTTCCATCGTAACGACTGTGCCGTTTGTAATGAGCATCTCTAATCCCACCAGTCCTCCTCAATCCAATCGTCCCCCTCAAGTAACCGAAGCTGCTGGGGCCCATCTGGGTCGCCCAGGGCACGCAGCCCCGGCTCCGTTTTCATCTGCCCTTTGATTAGGCGATAGAGGGGATCGTCAGCAACGGGTCGCTTGCGGAAGAGGTCTTCGACCCGCCGGGCGGTGATGAACTGCACCCCCGTGGTCATCACAAACAGGATCCGGCGACCTTTTTCGCCGGTGATCGGCTGCGGCAGGGTTTCCAGGGGGCCGAGTCGAACACGGACGTACGGGTCGTCTGCACGGGGGTGGTCCGGTTCGCCAGCCAAAAGGTCACGCCGGCGCACGGCGTCCAGGCCGATGATCGGGGCATAGTGGCGAATGGACCACTTCTCGTCGCCGAACGCGCGGGTCTGGTAAAAGGCGACGTAATCGGCGACGGCCAGGTTCTTTGGCGCCCGCGCTTCGGGGATGCGGTACCAGCCGGCATCACGCGCGATCTGCAAGTCGCGGGGGTTGTTCATCAGGGCAACGAGCACCCGCGCCCCCGGTTTCATTCCAGTCCTCCCGATCGACTGGCTCGTATCCGGCCATCAATCCCTTGCACCAGCGCCTGGTGTTGCTCCCACCAGTCTGGGTCTTTTTGGGCGTCTAGCTCCTCGACGGTTTTGCCCTGCTGCTCCACCCAGGTGAAGTACTTCAGGTTGTGCCAGCGCGCGCGTGTTTCCTGTGTCCCTTCTTGAATCCAATCCAGCTTCTGGTTGTGGAAGATGCCGTCCACCCGCGCGACGGCTGTGGCCTCATCCAGCGGGCCGTATCGCCCAGTCATCTCCTCCATCACCGAGCGGTAACGGTCGATGGCGTCGGTACAGACAGTGACGATCACGTCGCGGCGACCGAACCGGTAGAATCGGGCCGCCTTGATCGCGCCCAGCACATTGCACACGCCCGATATGCCGAACACCTGGCTCAACGCCATCACCTGCGCCTCTGGGATTCCGTACCGGTCGCAGAGCGTTCGCCAGCCGGCCTCTTCGGTGAGCAGTTGCAGCCCAGCCTTGCACTCCCAGTCGTCGAGACAGATCAGAGCATCCATGTTGTTCACGTTGTGGATCCAGGTTACGTGCTTGTCGCCGATCCCCTGGATGTCGTGGCTACCGTACCCGTTGTGGTAGAGCGTGGGGCACTGGATCGGCTCCAGGCCGACGATCTTGTGATCGGGCCAGACCTGCTTCAGCCGGTCGCCGGCCGCAATCGTGCCTGCCGACCCCATCGCCGAGACAAACGCGCTGACGCGTCCCCGGCCGATCCCTCGGTCCTCCAGCTCCGCCGCGAGCTGGACAATCGTGTTTCCGGTTACGTGGTAATGGAACCGGTAATTGCCCAGCACCTCGAACTGGTTGAGCACGCGGACCTTCGGGTCTTGGCGCAGCTCCCACGTCTTGTCGTAGATCTCCTTGACGTTGCTTTCCGAGCCGGGGGTCTTGATGACGCGCGCGCCGTACCGTTGAATCTGTGCGAACCGCTCGCGGCTCATCCCTTCTGGCAAGATGACGATGCTGTCGAAACCCATGCGGCACCCGACCCACGCGCCGCCGATGCCATAATTGCCCGTGCTCGGCCAGACCAGGGTGTGCTCTTGCGGGTTCACCTCGCCAAGAAGCTCTTTTTCCACAAGCACAGCATAGGCGGCACCAACTTTGTGCGAACCGGTGGGGAAGTCCTTGCCATACAGAACCACAATCGGGGTTTCTACCCCGGTCAGTTCCTTGGGCAACACCTGGTAATAGATCCGACCAGCGCCATCTTTCCACGTGATGTTGAACAGGTTGATCGGATCGAGTGGGTCTTCGGTTCTCATGCGCAGGGCACGGTCCCGTACCTCCGGATCGATCCTGTCCGGGTAAAGCATCTCCTCAAACGTGGGTCCTGTTATGACCATGACTCTCCTACCCTGAATAAACCTCTGCCCGACTGCACCACACGCCCGGTACAGTTTACCACATCCCCAGCACAGCGTCAAGACCGACTCTTTTCAAGAAATAGCACGCTATTACCTTCAAGAAACCGGTATTGACAAAACACCCGATCTTGTGGTATACTAACAGTCATCTACTAACCACTATATCATTTTCTCAATCGTGGTACAATTGGTGGTCTGTTCACCGTCGAGTAGAGTAAATCGGAAAACTGCTCCCCGTTCGTTCGCGAGTGTGGAGATCGGTCCGAGGCGTGCCCTGAGCCAGCCGAAGGGACAAGCCTCAGAGCGGGTTTCCGGACGAGCACTTGGTCGGATACCCGCAATCTGGCACGGAGTTGCCCTATGAGGCATGATCGGAGAGGAGATTCCCCCGCAGGTGGGGCAGCAGAGCAGCACCGCAGCCCGGTTAGAGAGCTATTCAGCAGTCGTCATCTGCGTAACAAGGAGGCAACCATGACCGCTCGACCCAAGCCACGCATTGCCGCCGTGACACCCTTGGTGGATGCTGTGCCGTCTGCCAGCGCTCAGGACGGACACATCAAAGTTGAGATCATGTACGATGAGCTTGAGGGTCGCGATCGGGTGCGCATCGAAGTGGAGACCGAAACGCCGGAGCGGCCTTACCTGCCAACCATCCTGCGCGAGATGGCCTTGCTCGACATCTACCCGAACGATGTGAAGAAGTCGGGCCGGGCACAGCGACGACGAGCGCGAAACAACCTCATCCTGGCCACCAGCGCGACGGTGATGCTCACGGCTGTCATTACGTCGATCGTCGTCATTGTGTTGCTGGCCGCCTTCATGGGGCAATTCAGTTGAGCCAAGTGGGCCTACGTAGCGCTGGAAATCCCTATTCCGGCGACGCGAGATGCCCTTTACGAGTTTAGCCGCCGTTAGGGAACTCCAAGAGAATAGTTCTCCCAAACAGATTCTCGATGCAGCCCGCAATAGATCGAAAAAGCAATCTGCAAAGGGAGTTCCTTGGGCTTTTCCACCTCGTTTGAAGACATTTCGCGAATTCTAACAGGCTTCGTGATACCTTTCTGGAAGGTTTATTTCTCTGGAAAAGCCTTAGCTGCCAACACCTCGCTCAACGCCTTCTCCAATTCGGGAAAGCTCACCGGCTTGGTGACGATGAGGTCGGCGTCCAGGGGTGGGGCTTTCTCCATATCCATCACCTGGCCCCAGCCGGTGAGCAGAATGATCGGTGTGCCTGGCCATCCCGTCCGAATCTCTTCGATCACCTCCCGCCCCGACATGCCCGGCATGCCCAGGTCGGTGATCACCAGGTTAAAGCCCTCCGTCTCTAGCAGGGCCAACCCTTCCTGGCCCGAAGGCGCTGTCGTGATCTGATGCCCCATCGCGACGAGCATCATACTGATCGAGTCGCGCACCGATGCGTCGTCATCAATGAGCAGGATATTCTGGCTTGGCAAGCGGTGCAGCGGCGCAATCACATCGGAGGCACCAGACTCGCCGGATACCGGAAGAATCACGCGGAACAGGCTGCCCTGACCCACCTCCGTTTCTACCTCCACCTGCCCGTTGTGCCGGCGCACAATGCCGTGTACCATCGCCAGACCCAGGCCGGTCCCGGCCGTGCCCTTTGTGGTGAAGAACGGTTCGAACAGTTGCTCGTGTACGTCTTCTGGTATGCCGACGCCGGTGTCGGCCACCTCGATCACTGCGTTGTCGTCCTGGGCATACGCGCGAAGGGTCAGGGTGCCTCCATCTGGCATGGCGTCAACTGCGTTGAAGATCAGGTTGATGAGCACCTCCCGCAGTTGTTCCAGGTTGGCCGGCACCCAGGGCATGGGCGTCAACTCGGTGACGACATCGAGCACGGCGCCCTTCTGCTGGGGCGCATCCTTCCAGCGCGGTGCCGTCAGGTCCACCGTCTCGCGCATCAACTCGCATAGGTCCACCATCTCCCACGGCTCTTGTTCATCGCGCGGGCGGTAGAATTCCCGCAGCCGGTTGATGCTCTCCCGTGCGTTGATGCCGGCCCTGCGGATGCGCTCCACGAAGTCGCGATTCTTGCCGGGCAGATCGGGATCCCTCAGGAGCAATTCGGCATAGCCGAGAACAGAAGTCAGAATGTTGTTGAAATCGTGAACCACGCCAGATGCCATTTGCCCCAAGGCCTGCAGCCGGACAGTGCGCATCGTCTCGTCCTGGGCCATCCGCAGCTTGTGGAGAGTCTGCTGCAACTCCTGATACAGCCGCGCGTTCTCCAGCGCTTGAGTGGCCTGCGCGGCGACGTTCTTGGCCAAACGGCTCTCATCGTCCGTGAACCGTCGCTGTTCTTTGGAGGCCAGACTCAGCACGCCCACGACCTCGTCACGGACGACCAGCGGGACAAGGAGAAGCGAGGCCGAACCTCGCTGTTGCACCAGGCCGCGGAAGAACTCCGCCCGTTCGTCCGACTGCGCGTCGAGGATCGCCAGTGGTTCACGGATGCGCATCAGCATTTCGGCTAATGGGCTACCGGCGATAGGGATCTCCTCGCCCTTCACTCCGTGATCGGCGCTCTCCGCGTAATCGGCCACAATGGTTACGGCGGTATGATCTTCATTCAGCAGCGCGGCCGAGGATTGGGGCAGATCGAAAGCCTGGGCCAGCTCAATGCATACGATGTTCAGAACCGATTCCTCGTCCAGAGAGGACGTGGCTGCGGCGACAATGCGATTGAGCAGGGCCAACTCTTCCACGCGACGCCGCTCCGTTACATACAAGCGATTGTTCTCCAGGGCCACAGCTACCATGCCGGCTACTGCCTCAATCGTCTGGCGGTCCGTGTAGGCCAATGCCCCGACCTCACGCTCCTGGATGTCCAGCACGCCGAGCAGACGATCGCCGACTACCAGGGGTACGGAGATTTCGCAGTTCGTGTCCGGCAGCCCCTCATACGAGAAGAAATCGGGGTTCGCCGAGGTGTCAGGAGCAAACTGCGTTTCGCGCAATTCCGCCGCCGTCCCCACCATCCCCCTTCCCAATGAAACCGCATAGCTCACCGGCGCATGGCCGACGCGGTCGTCGACGGAGCCGCGTCCGGCGGCGACCCGAACACAGTGTTCCTCCTCGTCGAACAGGAATAGGGTGGTGGCATAGAAACCGAAGGCTTCGTCTACCCTCTGCACAATGCGCTCCGGAACTGTCTCAGGATCACGGAGAGCCATGAGTTCACGACCGACCTCGTTGACCAGTTGCATCTGGCGTGCCCGGCGCAACTGTTCCGCGTGGGCGCGTGTCCGCTCGGATATGTCTATCAGCGTGCCTTGCACAGCCGGCCGGCCATCGTATTCGATCACCGCACCATACACTTCCGCATCGAATCGGCTGCCATCCTGGCGTAGGCCGGTGAAGGTGTACTGCAGGGCCGGCACATCGCCTGCCAGACGGGCCCGCAGATTCTCGGCAACCGTTTCCCTATCTTCCGGCGCGGTCAGGTCGTTTGGGCCCAGCTTGCCGATCAATTCCTCGGTCGTGTAGCCAAAGGCGTTGGCTAATGCCGGGTTTACGTACCGGAAGACGCCGTCCTGGATGACGTAGACGCCGACCAACGAGTCCTCGGCAAGTGTCCGGTAGCGGGCCTCGCTTTCGGATAGCGTTTGGCGTGACTGCGCGGCCAACAGGGCGATGGTGGCTTGCTGCGCGAAGCCGGCCAGATTCTGCACTGTCCCCTCACCGAACACGTCGGGCTGCGCCGCGTAGACATTCAAGGCCCCAAACATGTGACCATCATCGCGGAGGGGAATGGCCGCCGATGAGCGGTAGCCTCTCGCCATCGCCTGGGCGTGCCACGGCTCGTAGTCGGGATCGTGCTCAATGTTGGCCATGACGCTCGGTTCGCCGGTACGGATCGCCTGGCCGGTGGGGCCTTGTCCTTCGGGTGTGTCGTCCCACCGCACGCGGACGCTCTCCAGATACCCTTCCTCAAACCCATACGCACCGATCGGGCGGACCGAACCGTCCGCTTCCTTGAATCCGATCCAGGCCATCTTCAGGTCGAACAGGCCCACGACTTGCTGGCAGATGAAGCGGAGGGTGGTGTCCACCGCTGCTCCTACCAGCAAGCGCTGGTTGATTTCCATCAGCGCGGCCTGGCGGTCTTCGGCCTGCTTGCGCCGGGTGATATCGCGCACGAACGCTTGCGCCAGCGCGTGGCCTCCGACCTCGATCACCCGGCTGCTCACCTCGACCGGAATCAGTTTGCCATCTTTGCGGCGGTGGGTGGTCTCGACGACGATTGCTCCCTGTTCTCGCAGCCTGGCCATGCGCGCCGGGACAGGGAATTCATCTGTGCCTGCGACGATGTCGGCCAGGTTCATCGCCAGCAACTCGTCACGGCTGTATCCCAAGTGTGCGCAGGCCGCCCGATTGACATCCACAAGATCCCCGTCCAAATCGTGCACCAGGATCGAGTCGTTGGCGTTGTCGAATAGCGCCCGATACCGCTCCTCCGACGTGACCACGGCTCGCTCCAGTTGGGCCGACCGGCCGAACTCCTGGTAGAGAATGAACGTGAGCACCAGGAGCAAGGCGCCGCCTATCCCCCATATGAGGAATAAGATCGTGGGCGACACGCCTGGTGGCGGCTCCTTCCACCCTACCGTGACCGTCCAGGAATTGTCGCCGATGGCTACGACCCCCGAGGCGGTGTCGTATTCGAAAGAGGGCGGACCGCGTAGGACACGGCCCATCGCGTCCTGCACCTGAACGACAAATGGTAGGGCCTCCAGGTTGGGCAGCGCCTCGGTGATCACGACCGGCACGTCGAACACGCCTTGCGCCAACCCCAGGAATTCATTGTCGCGGTACAGCGGGGCGCGGGCCACGATTCCGAGTCCCCCTTGCACCAGATCAACAGGATCACTCACGGTGGTCTGGCGGGTGCGAATCGCTTTTTCGACGAAGGGCCAGCTTGTGGTCTTGTCCAGGTGCAGACCGAGAGCCGCTTCGTTGCCGGCGAGAGGGTAGATGTAACGGATGATCGCGTCCTCATCGGTGTACTGCAGGGCGCGGATAGAGACTTCTTGCTGCATTAGCATGGCGGCAAACCGGTCGAACTGTTCCCGCGTCGGGGTAGTCTCGTCGTTTTGCAAGAAGGCACGGGTCGCCTCCACTGCCATCAGCCGGTCATGCATGGCCAGGGTGATGCGGTCGCGCGCTTCTGCCGCTTCGCGGTCCAACTCCAACCGGTCACGTTCCTTCGCGGATTGTCGTTCGTGGTGATCCACGGCGAGCAGCGTGGTCAGGGCAAGAAGAATGAGAATACCAGGGATCAACCAGCGTCTCTTTGTCACTCTGTCGCTCCGCTTGGCGGGACAGCGAGCGCACCCGCCGTTTCAGTTACAAGACAGTTGGAACCGTTGAGATCGGTATCCTGCGATCACGGCTGATTACGGGCACGCCAAGGTACACAGCAGTAGCAGCAGTGATCCTGTCTGGTAGGTCAGGAACAGTAAGGGAACTCCAAGAAAATAGTTCTCCCAAACAGATTCTCGAGCCCCGGCTTCTGACTTCCGACCTCCAGCTTCTCTGTCTCTACATCTCCGTTCTATCCTCCATCCTCCACCTGCTACCCATCATTGTACTTCATTCTGCAGGGAGCGTCAAATAGGGTATTACGCCAGCCCCCAACCCCCAGCCTCAGTCTCCAAACTTGCCAAGGCAAATCGTTGATGTTACAATCAGCCATGACCCAACACCGGCCACCGATCGCGTCTCGCGCTGCACCGTCTGAACGGCCAACGCCGCGCGCAACGCGCAAAACACAACACGCCATCTTGGCGCTCACTTTGCTCGCGGCCCTGGCGCTCCGCCTGAATGGCCTGTTCTGGGATGAAGGGAACCTGTTTCATCCGGACGAACGCTTTGTGCTCACCGTTGCCGGTCAACTCCACTGGCCGGCGGACGGTAACTGGCAGACGTTGGATCCGTTTTGGAACCCGGAGACCGGGAGCATCCGGGAGTTCGCCTATGGCCATCTCCCCCTGTACGCACTGCGGATCATGCAGGCGGTGCTCGATCCCTGGCTTTCTCTTTCCGAACCCTGGCCCGCATGGCTCACCGGCCGACTGCGAGCCGTGCCGGGTGACGAATTGGAGCGACTGGCCGTCATCGGCCGGGCGTTGGTGGCCCTGGCCGACACGGCCACCGTGGCCGTTCTGTTCGCCATCGGTCGCCGGCTTTTCGGGGTTTCCACCGCGCTGCTGGCGTCGGCCTTCCTGGCTCTGGCCGTGTTGCCGATCCAGGCTGCGCACTTCTTCACGGTCGATCCGTGGGCCACGCTCTTCAGTGCTATCGCTGTTTGGGGCATGGTGCGCCTGGCCGCAAGAGGGAATCGCCGCGATACCCTGCTGGCCGGTGCCGCCATCGGCCTGGCCGCCGCCTGCAAGATCACCATGGCTCTGCTGATCCTGCCCCTGGTCGTCGCCATGTCTCGCGCTCGCTCCCCCTCCCGACCGCTATCGCTGGCTCAACCGCTTGCCCTTGCCGCCGCCATCTTCGCCCTGACCAACCCGTTCGCGCTGCTCAACCTGCGCACGTTTGCGGAGAGCATGGCCGTGCAGTTCGCCGTCGTGCGCGGCTGGCTCGACTACCCGTACATCCGGCAGTACCACGGCACGCTGCCGTACGTCTACCCCATCGTTCAGCAATGGCGCTGGGGGTTGGGGCCGTTGCTGACAGTCGTTGCGTGGATCGGCTTGCTATGGGCGCTGTGGCGCGCCTGGCGGCGCGGTTCTGCGACCGGCGAGGCGGTCATCCTGGCCTGGGTGGTGCCCTTCTTCCTGCTCACCGGCGCGTGGCACGCCAAGTTTCCACGCTACCTGTTGCCGATCATTCCGTTTCTCTGCCTGTTCGGGGCGCACTGGCTGCTCTCGCTTGCCAATCGAAACCGCCGCGCTCTGGCATGGGCCGGGTCGGCCCTCGTTCTTGCCGGCACGTTTGCCTACGCCCTTGCCTTCGCCAACATCTACTCGCAGCGGCATCCCTGGCTCCGCGCGTCCGCATGGACGTACGAACACGTCCCGGCGGGGAGCGCGATCGCCATCGAGCACTGGGATCATGCCTTGCCGGTGAACCTGGTCGCCGGCGACCAGGTCCTGGACCACGATCGCTACCGGCAAACCCGGCTGGAGGTTTTCGATTTGGAGGACGAGGGCCGGTTTGGCGAACTGGCCGGGCAGATCGCGCAAGCCGACTACGTGATCCTGGCCAGCCGGCGGGCCTATGGTTCGCTGGCCCGCTGGCCGGTACGGTATCCGCGCACCGCCCGCTACTATCGCCTGTTGTTTGCAGAGCGCTTGGGTTTTCGCCTCGTTCATGCGGAATGGTCGGAGCCGCGCCTGGGGCCGTTGGCCTGGCGTGAGGACCCGATCGTCGGTGCCGGTCTGCCCGCGCCGGGCTGGTGGCAGCAACGGGCCCAAACCGGTTGGGCGTGGCAACCCGGCCGCGCCGACGAGAGCTTCGCCGTGTACGACCACCCGACGCCCCTGATCTTTGCGCGGGCGGAAACGTTGTCGGCCCAGGAGTTGCGGAAGCGGTTGGAAATCTCGGATGGAACGTAAGGACTCGCCGCGAGTTCGCCTGCTCCTCGGCATCGCGATCAGCCTGGTGTCAATCGTGCTTGTCGTGCGTGGCCTCGATTGGTCCGCGGTAGGCAACGCGCTGGCCGGGGCCGACTATCGCTGGCTCGTTCCCGCGTCCTTGCTGATCCTGCTCGGCTTGGTGATGCGTGCTCTGCGTTGGCGCCTGCTGTTCTACCCTCCGCAGCCTCTATCCCTGGCCGGCCTGCTGGATGCGATCAACATCGGGTACCTGTTCAGCAACGTGCTTCCGGCCCGCCTCGGCGACCTCATCCGCGCATACCTGATCAGCGAGTGGGAAACTGTCGGCAAGGCTTCCGCCCTCTCGACCGTTGCCAGTGAGCGTTTGCTGGACGCCCTGACCGTCGTTGCCTTCCTCTTCATGTTGCTACCGGTGTTGCGCCTACCCGATTGGGCTTTGCGCGGCGGTGCCACAGTCGGAGCCCTGTTCCTCGCCGGCATCCTGGCCCTCCTCTGGCTGGCCCGACGCCAGCGCGGGGTGCAGCGTCGGTTGGCCGCCGCCCTGCGCCGGCTCACCGTAGCCCAACCCGACCGCTGGGCCGGTCGCCTCACGGCCCTGCTAGACAGTTTTGTGGCCCTGCGCAACCCCTCGGTCGGTTTGCGGGCGGCGTTGTGGTCGGTCGCGACCTGGGGGAATGCGGCGCTGGCTTTCTATCTCGTCTTTCACGGCTTCCATCTGGCCGTGCCGGCGACGGCCGCTGTGTTTACGTTGGCGGTGGTGGCGCTGGGTATGGCCGTGCCGGCCGCCCCCGGCCAAGTTGGCATCTTCGAGGCCACCGGTGTTGTTGCCCTGGCCGTCTTCGGCGTCGCCCGGGACCAGGCCCTGAGTGCGATCCTGGTCATCCATGCGCTGAACTACGTCTTGATCAGCGCGGCCGGTCTTTGGTCACTGGCGCGCCGGGGCTTGTCGTATCGAGAGATCGTAGACCGTGTGAGGTGAGTCAATGGAAAACATCGTCATTCGAAAACTGGAAACCAGCGCCGACTACCACCAGGCAGAAGCTCTGCAACATGCCGTTTGGGGCGGACCGGATCGGCTCGACGTGATCCCGCTGCACGTGCTGGTCACGGTGCAGAAATACGGGGGCCTGGTGCTCGGCGCGTTCACCCCGGATGGCTCGATGGTTGCCTACCTGCTTGGCTTCCTAGGTTGGCACCCTGACGGCAGCGGACAGTTGAAGCACTGTTCGCACCAGCTGGGTGTGTTGCCGGAACACCGGGGGCGTGGCCTGGGCCGACGCATGAAGCTGGCTCAGCGTGATGAGATCATGAAACAGGGGCTGGACTTGATCACCTGGACATACGATCCGCTGGAGGGGCCCAACGCCCGTTTGAACATCGCCCGCCTCGGAGCAACCTGCTCGACCTACCTGCGCGAGCCGTACGGGGAGATGGACGACGCGCTGAACAAAGGTGTGCCGGCCGACCGCTTTGAGGTCACCTGGTGGCTCGCCAGCGATCGCGTCGTGCGCCGGCTGGCGGCGAGCGGCGCCCGGTGCCACACGCTCCCGCCACTCGCGCTGGCCAACGCGCCGCGCGCCTCGGCGACCGGCAGTCTGTCCCCGGGCGAATGGCACGTGCCGGACGCGGCGCGTTTCCTGGTGGCCGTGCCGCCCGACTTCCAGGCGATCAAGCGTGCCGAACGCGATTTGGCCATCGCCTGGCGAGAACAGACCCGTGATCTCTTCGAAGCCGCCTTCGCCGCCGGCTACGAAGTGCGGGATTTTCATTCGGTGGTCACTGATGGTGAGCGGCGGAATGTGTATTTGCTTGAGAAGCAGGAGGTTATTGAGAATGAAGATTGATCGCGTCAAACTCCGCCACATTCGCATGGAGATGGTACACCCCTTTGAGACGAGCTTTGCGCGAGAAGTTGACCGCGAGGCGATGATCGTCTCCGCCCACGCCGAGGGCTTGACCGGTTGGGGCGAGACGGCGGCCTCGTCCGCACCGCTCTTCTCGTACGAAACGGTCGCCACCTGCTGGCACGTCCTGCACGACTTCCTGGCCCCGGCGATTGTCGGTCAGGCCGTGCCAGACGCCGGCGACTTCGCCCGCCGCACGGCGTTCGTGCGCGGCCACCCGATGGCCAAAGCGGCTCTGGAAGCGGCGTTGTGGGACCTCTGGGCCCAGCAGGCCGGCAAATCGCTTACCGGGTTGCTCGGCGGCGTGCGCGACCGCATTGACGTCGGCGTCAGCATCGGCATCCAACCGACTGTGGACGACCTGTTGCTGCGCATCCAATCGTTCTTGGACGACGGCTACCGGCGCGTCAAGATCAAGATCAAGCCGGGCTGGGATGTGGATGTCGTGCGCACCGTGCGCGCGCATTTCCCGGACATCCGCTTGCAAGTGGACGCAAACTCGGCGTACACGCTGGAGGACGCACCGATATTCCGGGCGATGGACGCCTTCGACCTGTTGCTGATCGAGCAGCCGCTGGCCTACGATGATTTCGTGGACCACGCTGCTCTGCAGCAACAGGTGCGTACGCCGATCTGCCTGGATGAGACGATCGCCAACGTGGCCGATGCCCGCGCGGCGCTGGCGCTGGGTAGCTGCCGCATCGTCAACATCAAGCCCGGTCGCGTTGGCGGTCTCCGCGCCACCCAACAGATCCACGACCTCTGCCAGGATGAGGGTGTGCCGGTTTGGTGTGGCGGCATGTTAGAGACCGGCATCGGGCGGGCGGCGAACGTTGCCGTGGCCGCGCTGCCGAACTTCACGCTGCCCGGCGATCTCTCGGCCAGCGCCCGCTACTACCACGAGGACCTGGTGGATCCTCCCTTCGTGCTAAACGATGACGGCACGATGAGCGTGCCGCAGGGCCCCGGCCTGGGCGTCGCCATCCGGCGCGATCTGCTGGAAGCGGTGACCCTGCGCAACATGGTTGTGAGCGGGTGATCGAACACGGACCCCGGCCTTGCAGATTGTCAATCCTCACGATTTGTGGTATACTTGCCAAGCGAGTAACGCGAAGGTCGCTCTCGCTGAGAAGCCAATGCTGGATACCAACGATGGGGTTGCCGGAGGCAGCAGATGGGCCTCCGGTCGGCCCCGTTTTTCATGAATGAAGGAGACTAGCTATGCAGGTGAGGACCGGTTTGGGGGTTCATTCTTTGCTTGAAGAAGAGGTAGATGGACAATCTGCGCTTGCGATCACGGATCCGGAGGTCTACAAGGCCATCCAGCAGGAGATCGTTCGCCAGCGCGACGGGATCGAGTTGATCGCCGCTGAGAATTACACCAGCCGGGCGGTCCTGGAAGCGCAAGCGTGCGTGATGATCAACAAGTACGCCGAGGGTTATCCGGGACGCCGATATTACGGGGGCTGCGAATTCGTGGACGTGGCCGAGAACCTGGCCCGTGATCGTGCAAAGAAGCTCTTCGGCGCGGAACATGCCAACGTGCAGCCCCATTCGGGTACGCAGACCAACATGGCGGTTTACGCCGCGGCGCTTAAACCGGGAGACCTGATCCTCTCCATGAGCCTGGATCAAGGGGGACACTTGAGCCACGGCCACAAGGTGAACTTCTCCGGACAGTTGTACCGCATCATTTCCTACGGCGTGCGCCGGGACACCGAGACCATCGATTACGATCAGGTCGCCGCGCTGGCCGAAGAGCATCGCCCGCGCATGATCGTCGCCGGAGCCAGCGCCTATCCCCGCTTCATCGACTACGCTCGCTTCGCCGAGATCGCGCGCTCGGTTGACGCTTACCTGACCGTGGACATCGCCCATGTCGCCGGTATGATCGCCGTTGGCCTGCACCCAAGCCCCGTGCCCCACGCCGACTTCGTCACCTCCACGACACACAAGACCTTGCGTGGCCCTCGTGGCGGCTTCATCCTTTCCAAGGAGGAGCACGCGCGCGCCGTGGACCGGGCCGTCTTCCCCGGAATTCAGGGTGGCCCGTTCATGCACTCCATCGCCGCCAAGGCCGTCTGCTTCGAGGAGGCGAGCAAACCGGAGTTCGCCATTTACCAGCGACAGATCCTCGACAATGCCCAAGCCCTGGGTGATGAAATGGTCAAGCAGGGGTTCCGCCTGGTCTCCGGCGGCACCGAT
This sequence comes from uncultured Ardenticatenales bacterium, assembly GCA_964508275.1. GTDB lineage: Bacteria > Chloroflexota > Anaerolineae > Ardenticatenales > JAADHH01 > CAZDTE01. Next base: position 7,228 of record CAZDTE010000045.1, on the reverse strand, counting down.
AATCACCTGATGCTCGTCGACCTGCGTCCCGCCGGCGCTACCGGCCGCCAGGCAGAAGTGGCTCTTGAAGACGTGCACATAACGGTCAACAAGAACATGATTCCCTACGACCCGGAGAAACCGATGGTGACCAGCGGCGTGCGGTTGGGTTCGCCGGCCGTCACATCTCGTGGGTTCGAGGAAGAGGACATGCGCCAGGTTGGCCGCTGGATCGCGGAGGTGCTGTACAACATCGAGGATGACGCCGCGCGCGGTCGCGTGCGCGCCGAGGTCATCGAGTTCTGTCGCCACTTCCCGCTGCCCGGTGTGAATGCCTAACACGGCCAACCGCAACTGAACCGATCTCGTACTGCGTATCACGTGGCGCGTGAGTCTTCCCGGCCGTGGGGCGCCACGCAGTACGCAACACGCAGCACGGGACAGAAATCCTCGCGGGCCTTCAAACCCTGTGGAACACCATGAGGCTTGGTTCGCCGGGCTTTACGATTCTCTTACACTCTCCTGGCACGTTCTTAACAGGGAAATGGTACGCTGGCGGTGACTTGGGGAACTCCTAGAGAATAGTTCTCCCAAACAGATTCTCGATGCGGCCCACAATACCGCGAAAAAGAAATCTGCAAGGGAGTTCCTTGGGCTTTTCCACCTCGTTTGAAGACATTTGGCGAATTCTAACAGTCTTCGTGATACCTTTCTGGAAGGTTTATTCCTCTGGAAAAGCCTTAGGAAAAGGCCATGTTCACTGGGGAGAGCAAAGCCATGAGAAGTGTATGCCTGCTACCCGTTCTCGTTGCCCTGGCGCTGCTGTTGGCCGGCGTGTCCACCATCAGTCAGGCCATGCCCGCTGCTGATTACGCCCTGTCTACCACCGATGGCCTGACTCTCTCCATCTCTACTGATGGCCAGGTCACCGGTCTGCAGATCGATGGCCACGAGCTGGTCACCACACCGGAGCCGGCCTTTTCGATTCGCGATCTCAGCGACGCCGGCGCTGTCATCTCACCCAACCTGATCCCGAATGCGGGTTTCGAGGATGGACTCACCGGTTGGTCAGAACTGACCAACAACGGCCTGGATGTGAGCATCGTCATCTCGCCAACCCACAGCGGGGGCCTGGCGCTGGCACTGGCCAATCCGGCTACAGACACGTATGCCTTCGCCGCGTACTCCAGCGCACCGGTGCCGGTTACGCCAGGTCAGCGCTATCGCTTCTCGGCCTGGTTCCGTAGTGCTACCGGCTATGTCACCAGTCCCTCTGGCCCTCCCACTCTTTGGCAGATGACCCTTTGGCGCAAGCTACAGCACACGAACGGTCTGTACGTGCAGTGGCTTGATGCCGTTGGTCAACCCCTTGGCGACCCACAACTGGCCGTTGCGCTGCACTGGAACGCGGGTCATTGGCGCATCCTCCGCCGTGAGCTGAAGGCACCGTCAGGGGCCCAGCAGGCTGCGGCCATCGTTGCGGCGAAGCTTAGGGATCAAACCTTGTGGGTTGATGACCTGGCCTTCGTGCCCGCCCCCGAGCCGGATGTGGAGGTTCTGGGCAGCGTAGCCCCCTGTTTGACTGCGGCCCGCGAATCGCAAACGGCCGCTCCGGAAAACGCTCCGGCGGCCTACGGCGTGACGTCCGCGTCCGATTCGTCCTGCCTCGTACACGCCGCCACTCTCGCAAACGGCCTGGCCGTCACCATGACCTACACCGCCCACGCCGACCACATCGCCGTTCACGGTGAAATCGTCGATGCCACGGGACAGGATCGTGCCCTGGATGTGACATGGGGTGTGCCGTTGGAGGCCACCGGGGGATGGCGGTGGTGGGACGATGCCCATACATGGCGTCCCATCACTGACACTGGCACTTACGCCAATGCGATCAGTGCCATCCACGACGGCTGGCTACCGATTTCGCTCTACCCGTACGCGGGCATCGGCGGCCCAGCAGTGGCTCTCGCCTTGGGTCTACCTCTCGACCGTCCACAGCTCGCCCTGCTGTCATACGACGGGGCCACCAGGCGCTACGGGGCCACCTTCCACCTGGGCATAAGCCCCCAAGCCGTCAAGGTGGGGCCACACGTTACCTTCGACCTGCTGCTCTATCGTTCTGACCCCGCCTGGGGATTTCGAGACATCATCTCTCGCCATCGCGCCCTCCAGCCAGGGATTTACACAACAACGCTCACCATTTATAGCTACGCCGCCGCTGAGCAGGGATGGTACTTCACTCAGGCCGGCGTGCAGCAGGCCCTGGCCGATGATGCTGCCAACATCTACTCGGCTCAGTACACCGTGGGTGAACTGCCACTGAAGGTCGCCGCCAGCAGCGACCCGCGACCCACTCTCGACCAAGCCCTGGCCGTCGTGACCGACACTCTCTCCAGCCCCAGGCCGTGGGATGCCGATCTGGCCCAGGCCATCACCCAGAGCGCCGCCGTGGATCCCAATGGGGACTGGTCACTCAAGCACATCGGTGTCTACGCCTGGGCCCTCGACTGGTGGGAGGCCTCCTGGGCCGCTAACCTCGACCCCGATCTGACCGATGGGCTCGGTTCATGGATTATGGAATGGCGCGTTACGCCGGCCTTCACCGCCACCACCGAAGCCGGTGCCCACCTGGATGGCGTGCAGATTGACAATTTCATGTCCACTCCTACCTTCGACCTTCGTCCCCAGGCCCTGGCCGTTGCCGACTGGCCACTTGCCTACACACCCCACACCTACCAGCCCGCCGTGCACGATGGCTTTGCCTCCCGCGAGCACCTGGCTTTCCTGCGCGACTACCTGGACACAGCATGGGGCACAGACAGAGGCATCAGTGTTAATTTCTGGGGGCTTGGTCATCCCAACTATCTTTCCGAGTACATCGACGTTTTCGGCAGCGAGGGGAACCTGAAGGGGAATGGTGAGGGACCGAACTGGAACGCGGAGATCCTGGACTATCGGCGAGCAATTGCCTTTGGCCGACCCTACCTCTTCGCGAATCAGACTGTAGGGCTCACTGCCAGCGAGGCATACACCGGAACCCGCTTGGCTCTGCTCTACGGCGTGCACTCTGGACGCGGCCCCAACGGCGACGGGTGGGAACCGGAGGCCGAGCAGATCGTCAGTGACACGATTGAACTGGTCACCCGCTACTGGGCCGCCGGCTGGGAGCCACTCACTTACGCGCGTTCCGTCAGTAATGACGTGTGGATCGAGCGGTTTGGTGCCCCGGCCGCAGATCACGGACCGCAGACGGCGGTCAGTGGTCTGTATTTCACGGTCCACAATCGTGCCGAACTCACCCGCACGGTCAGCATCACGATGGAGACTGTCCCACTGGGCCTGACCGACCCATCCACGGCCGCGATCACCGACGTGGCCGTTACCGAAACCGTTCCCTTCACCACCGTCAGCGGCGACATCGTTGTTTCCCTGAGTCTGGGGCCACGGGATACCCGGGTGCTCCAGGTGAGCGGTGGCGTGGCCATACCGACCCCTCTATACGTCCCCGCGCTCGTCGCCGGCTGGAGCTATCCCATGACTACCATCCGCCGCGCTCCTGACCTCTGCCCCTTGACGACCGGGACAAAGCCGCCGGCGCAGTTGCCCTGATTTTACACTTCGTTTACACCGCCCTCAATCTCCGCTAACAACTCCCTGCTACGCTATGGTGAGAATCCAGACGATGTGTATTCACCGTCCGGAACAACCTAGGCGATAGAACTATCGTGTACTACGCACCAGGGGAGCCATTCGATGACCAACCAGAAACCTCGTCTCACAATGACCGCCATGTTCGCCGTGCTGTTCGCTGTAACCGCCATAATCGTGGGGGCATGGCTGCCTCCGTCAGTGGCGTCCTCCGCCCCAGGTGATTTCACACCGTGCACAGGCCCCGGTGTGCCGCCGCCAAACACACACGAGGGCCCGTGGTCCAACCGGCTGATGATCGCCTACTCCGACGATGGGCTCACCTGGACCCGCGCCAATCACGCTCTGACCGATCAAGCCGATGTGCCGGACACCATCGTGGATGATGACGGCGATCTCCGCGTCTACTACGTCACCTGGTGCCCGCAGGAAGTGGCCAACCAAACGGTCGTGGCCCTTTCGGGCGACGGCGGGGAGACCTGGAGTTACCGGAAGGTGACGATCAACGGCATGCAGCCGGGCCAGCCGCCGGCCGTTGATCCCGACATCGTGCGCACCGGTGACGGGCGCTGGCGGCTGTACTTCACCAGCGCGCAGGCGAGTCAGGGCAGCTCACCCCACACCTACTCGGCCATTTCGGACGATGGCTTCACCTTTCAGTTGGAAGCGGGTGACCGTCTGGCTGTGGACGGCAAGGCCGTCCTCGACCCCTCCGTGGTCCGCATTGGGAACGTATGGCATTTGTTCGCCGGTGGCGACGTCGGCATTCCCGGATACAACTGGCATGCCACGTCCACCGACGGGCTGACCTTCGATCTCCTGGACCCGTTCTCAGCCGGCGACATGACCCTGTCCAACGGGCTGCCGGTCGCCGGCGGAACCCGCTTCTACGGCTTCAAGCCGGCCGCACCGCAATCCCGCACGCTGGCGATCTACTCGATCTTCAGCGCGGATGGCGTTACCTGGCTGGCAGAACCGGGAACGCGCCTCTCCGGCGACCCGTCGTCTGGCCTGGAGTCCGATTCCGTGAAGGACAGTGCCGTCGCCCGCCTGCCGGACGGTCGCTACATCATGATCTATGTGACGGTGATTCCAGAGTATCTGGACTCGGGCGGTGGCTCCACCCCGACCAATCCCAGGGTGACACCGGTCGGCGAGGCCAGCGAGACCTGGCAGCCCATCCCATTAGATGGTGAGTACCTTCGGGTTGCGATAGGCTCCTTTGCTGATGCCGAGGCGATGGCATTGCCCAACGGAGGCTATCGCCTGTACGTTGAAGACATGGAAGCGCACAACATCGTCAGCTTCTTCTCCACTGATGGACTGGCCTGGACTCGTGAGGAGGGCGTGCGACTACCGGGCGCCGCCTTCCCGGATGCGGTGCCCCTCCCAGGTGGACTTGTACGCTTGTACTTCCAGCAGGGGGGGCGGATCAACAGTGCCCTCTCCACCGACGGTGGCCTGACCTTCGCGCCAGAACCCGGCACCCGCGTGGAGCCCGGCTGGCATGGCGATCTGGACCCTGACCAAGTCGGTGCCTCGACGACTGTGTTTCTGCCAGACGGCCGCTTCCGCATGTACTACCGGGCCGGCGATCAGGACGACGCCTACTTCAATGGGATGAAGACCGTCATCCTTTCGGCGATCTCCAACGATGGCTTGAATTGGAATCCTGAAGAAGGGGTGCGCGTTGATCCAGAGGACTGGGTTGACCCGCAGTCGCCGGCAAACAACCGCTATCTGGACGGCCCGGAGGCCGTGCTTACCGACGATGGCAGCGTCAAGTTGTACTTCTGGGGCGTGTCGATCTGTTACGGTGTGTGTCTGAGCGAGTCGGAAGACGGCCTGGTCTTCGAGCAAGTTGAGCAGGTATTTCCCAACGCCGACTCCCCCGGTGGCGGCAACATTGGCGATCCGACCATCTTGCCCCTGGCCAACGGCTCATGGCTGATGTACTACGGCAATGGGACAGGTGACAATAGTGGCATCTGGATTGCCCAACGTACTGCCACTCCCACTCCCACCCCCACCCCCACTGCTGTGCCCGAGTCGCAGTGCGTCCGCGACGTGAACAACAACGGCGAGGGAGATGTTGTAGACGTGATGGCGACGGCAACGACGCCGGGTTGCCAGCTTTTCCTGTCCCTGATCGTCCAGCGCTGGGGTCAACCCTGGCCCACGCCCACCCCTGCGGCGACGATACCGGCGGCTTCCCCGACACCGTCTGCGTCCGACCTGCGCTTCACGCCAGACCCGGGCTTCCGCGTGGAGAATGCCTCCAATCCGGCGGCCAGCGTGGACCCCCAGACCGGCACGGTCTACCTGTTCTACGAGGATCGCACGACGACGCCGGGTCAGCGCATGGTCGCCACGTCATCAGATGGCCTGAACTTCGCAAACGCCCGGCCGGCAACGGACGCCGACAACCTGCACTTCCCGTTCCATCTCCGCCTGCCGGACGGCACCTGGCGCCAGTACTTCTTTGATCCGCAGGCCGCTGCGCTGAAGAGCCAGAGCTCCGCCGGCGGCATTCACTACACCCCTGATCCGGGTGTCCGCTACACCGCGCACCCCAGTGACAATGGAAAGGTAGGCGTGCACGATGAATACGTTGACCCATTCGGCGGGGTGGTCTTGCTTTACATCGGCGACATGCAGGGCGTGAACAACATCCGCCGGGCATACTCGCCGCCGGGGAACAACGGCTGGACGTTCACCTTCGAGGACGCGAATGTGCTGGGTGACGCGGAGGCCGGCGGTGGTGGCCACAGCTACGTGGACCCGAAGTCGATCCTGCTGCCCGACGGCCGGCGGCGACTCTTCACCATGAGCCAGGGACCACTGCCCCCGCAGCCTGGCGAGCGCTCCGTGGGCAAGATCTACAGCTTCATCAGTCAGGATGGCAAGTCGTACGATCTGGAACAGGGAACCCGCCTGCAGGCGGATGACTTCACCGAGTTCGCGGTCTGGTCGCTCAACGATCCGGTGGTCGTGCGCCTCCCCGACGGCCGCTACCGGATGTACGTGGCCGCGCTGGTGGACGGCGGCGCCGGCGGGAGCCGCTGGGTGATCGTCAGCGCGGCCACTGTCTGAGCTGCCCGGCCCGCACGTCGCACAACACCCTCCCCTTACCGCCCCCACCGAATTGGTTACACTCCCACCTTCGGCCGCGTTGCCCGCATGGTGGAACCGTGCTATAATTGAGCGGTGGACGTGTTCTCTCCTGCGGACTTCAACGGGAAGTGGTGAGCAACTCTGATGGACGGTGCAGGCACACGGGCAGATCGACCCACTCTTCCAGGCCGTGCGCTCGGGCCTCGCTAAAATGGCAGCCACCGGCGAGGGCAAAGCCCCCGATGAGCTGGACTCAGCCATCCGCCAGTTGGTCTCCCGCGCTGTCTCCTCCGATGAGGTCATCGACATCTTCGCCGCGGCCGGGCTGAAAAAGCCGGACATCTCTATCCTCTCCGACGAGTTCCTGGCGGAGGTGCGCCAGCTTCCCCATCGCAACCTGGCCGTGGAACTGCTGCGCAAGCTCATCCAGGATGAGATCAAGACCCGCTCGCGCAAAAACGTGGTGGCAGCCCGCTCCTTCGCCGAG
>CAZDTE010000044.1:0-22977 GCA_964508275.1 uncultured Ardenticatenales bacterium | reverse complement strand
CCTAACCTCAGGTTAGGGGGGCTTGACGTCCTACTCACCCCGAAATATTGAGAAGTCCTCCATGGCCTTGGCCCATTCTTTCTGCGAGAAACATGGAGGTTTGTTTCTTGGTAGATACTACGCTTGCACTTAAAGCTTCACAATACGCGCGCCATGCGCCTGGGTTCGTATCGTCGCATTGCGCGTGTCGACAACCAGAGGTGCTGCGGTCACAATCGTGTCCCAGTCAAACAGATGATGGTCGGTGACGATCACGGTGCAATCGCTCCAGCGGAGCCGCTCCCTATCCAGCCGGACGGACGAGCGGGTCTGTCCGTCCGGCATCTGTAGCGTGGAGACGTAGGGATCGTGGTAGGCTACGCGAGCGCCTCGGGACTCCAAGTTTTCAATGATTTCAATCGCCGGCGATTCGCGCACGTCGTCGATGTTCGGTTTGTAGGCCACACCCAGGATCAGGATGCGCGAGTCGCGCACGCTTTTGCCTTCATCGTTCAAGGCATCCGTGATGCGCGTGATCACGTGCTGGGGCATGGCGGCGTTTACTTCGTTGGCCAGTTGAATGAAGCGGACGTTGTAGTTCAGCGTGCGCAATTTCCAGGCCAGGTAGTGCGGGTCGAGCGGGATGCAATGCCCACCGAGCCCGGGGCCGGGATAGAACGGCATGAACCCATACGGTTTGGTGGAAGCCGCTGCGATCACTTCCCACACGTCCACGTCCAACCGGTCGCACATCAGGGCCATCTCGTTGACCAGGGCGATGTTGACCATGCGGAACGTGTTTTCCAGGAGCTTCGTCAGCTCGGCAGCGCGTGGGGAGGAGACCGGTACGACTTCGTCCACGATGCTCGCATAGAGTCGCTCTGCGATTCGGAGACAGGCCGGCGTCGTTCCACCGACAACCTTGGGAATGTCGGTCACTTTGTAATCGGGGTTGCCCGGATCAATCCGCTCCGGTGAGAAGGCCAGAAAAAAATCTTGCCCCACTTTGAGGCCTGTCTGCTCAAAGTTAGGCAAGAGAATCTCTTCGGTCGTGCCCGGATAGGTGGTGCTTTCAAGGACGATCAATTGCCCGACGCGAAGGTGTTCGGCGATCCCTTCTGTCGCCGCGAGGATGTAGGAGATGTCCGGGTCTCGCGTTTTGTCCAGGGGGGTGGGAACGCAAATGATGATCACATCGGCCTCGTCGAGTAGCGCGTAGTCTGCAGAAAAGCGCACCCGCCGAGACTGAATCGCGGCAGAAATCTCCTCGTCGCTAACATCGCCAACGTGGCTGTGGCACGCTTGCAACGATTCAATAACCCGCGTGTCAATGTCAATACCAACGACCGGATAGTTGGCCCCCGCGAAGGCGACCACGAGAGGAAGTCCTACATATCCCAGGCCAATCACGTGTACCTGGGCGCGGTGTTCCGCGACTTTGCGAAAGAGGTCATCCTCTTGCACGAAACGCAGTCCTCAACACAGTAAGGCGTTTACGGTAGCCCAGCGTCCAGTGGATCGCACGGCCATGCCCTACCACGGCCTGACCCGGCCCTCAACGTGCAGCGCGCCTCGGAGGCGGGAATCACTGGACCGTTTTGGCCGCAAACCGTGCAACGCCTTGCAGACGGGCGGTGATGTCTTCAGTCGGTCTTCAAGCCATCGCGCGCGACGTGCCTCGCTCGGGGCAAATGGCGACCTGTCAGCAGCGGTCACGCCTGCTACCATATTATAGCGCAAATCCACAAGTTGTGCAAACTTGTTCGTGGCGTATATCACGTAAGGGGAGTGGGCAGTTGAATGTCCTGCACGCCCTGCTCACACCAGCGACAGCGCTGCCTGCAAACGGTGCAGTACGCGCTCCTGGCCCAGAACGCTGAGGGTGCCAAACAGCGGTGGAGACACTTTCTTGCCGGTGACCGCCACGCGAATCGGGGCGAACAGGACGTTCGGCTTCAGGCTGCGCTCTTCGAGAAGCCCACGCAACGCCTGTTCGATTGCCGCTTCGTCGAACGACGGCCGTGCGGCCAGCGCCTGGTAGGCCAGGTCCAGGAGGTGCCGCGTCTGTTCTGGGCTCTGTTTGCCCAGCAAGTCCTTGCGACTGGGGTGCACCTTCGGAAGAAAGACGAAATCCGCGAGCGGGATGGCATCGGGCAGGCGTTTGATCCGCTCCTGGATAAGGGGAGCGAGTCGGCGCAGCGTCTCCCTGTCGGCGGGCAGGCCCGCATCCTGAAAGACCGGCATTAGCCGCTCGGCCAACTCGTCTGGAGCCAAAGACCGGACATACAGACCGTTCATCCAGTCCAGTTTGTCGTACGAGAAGCTTGCCGGTGAGGGCTTGACGTGGTCCAGGTCAAAGGAATCCACAAGCTCCTGCCGCGTGAAGATCTCGGTGCGGTCGTCGTAGCCCCAGCCGAGAAGGGCGAGGTAATTGAACAGTGCTGCGGGCAGATAGCCGGCCGCGCGGAAATCCCGCAGGTGGACGTACAGTTCCCGATGGCCGACCTGTTTCTTGCGTTTGCTCATCTTTCCTTTTCCCGACGGGTCCAGGATGATGGGCAAGTGGGCGAAGACCGGTGGCGACCAGCCAAGAGCTTCGTAGAGCAATACGTGCCGGGGTACGCTCGGCAGCCATTCGTCGGCGCGCAGAACGTGTGTGATGCCCATCAGATGATCGTCCACGATGTTGGCCAGGTGGTAGGTCGGAAAGCCGTCGGATTTGAGCAGCACCATGTCGTCCAGCGTGTGGTTTTGCACAACGATGTTGCCCCGGATTTTATCGTGGAATTGGGTTGTGCCCTCCACCGGTGTTTTGAATCTCACAACAGGCGTGATGCCTTGCGCTTCGTACTGCTGTTGCTGTTTGGCTGTCAACTGGCGGCAGTGACGGTCATAGCCGCCGGATTCCTTACGTGCCTGTCGTTCCTTGCGCACCTGGGCCAGTCGCTCCGGCGAGCAGTAGCAGCGGTAGGCGAGCCCTTCGGAAAGGAGCTGGCCGGCATATTCCTGGTAGAACGCGAGGCGCTCCGACTGGAAGTACGGTCCGCAGGGGCCGCCGACTTCTGGCCCCTCGTCCCAGTCGAGTCCCAGCCAGCGTAGACCGGCCATTAGATCGTCGAGGGAATCGGATTGGTACCGCTTGCGGTCGGTGTCTTCAATCCGCAGGATGAACCGGCCGCCGTGGTGCCGGACGAAGAGCCAGTTGAACAGCGCTGTGCGTGCCCCACCCACGTGCAAATATCCTGTCGGACTCGGTGCGAAGCGTGCGCGAATCTGGGGTTTACTCGTCATTGTCTCTTGGTTTTCGTAACCGTAGGGGCGGAGGATTGTTTGATTCTATGCGCCACCTGTCAGCAGCCGAAGCATATCTTGTGCGTCAGGAACAAGACAAAGCAGCCAAACACGGTGACGTTGAAGAAGATGAGTATACTGAACAGGAAATACCAGTGTCTTTCCGTGATCATTTCCGGACGGAAGCCCATCACGATCTCCTTTCAGCACCTAGCCTGCTGGCCGATCATCAACTCGGGGAGGGCAGGTAGGCGATGGGCAGCGGTGTGCCGTGAGCAATCGCCGACCCCTCCTGACAGAACCCGACCGGCATTTGGGATCGGGTCATACTCCTCCCAGCAGGCGCAGGCCGTTCCAGAACACAGCTCCAAACACCAGAATATTCCCCAGCCGCATAGCGATGATCGTCTTCGGCCAGTACCTGGACAGGCGCAGGACAGCCACACCCCACACGGCGGCCAGCAACAGCTTTACGATCATCAATTGTAGTGGCCCACCCTGATCGAGTTGGTAAGACAAAAGCCCGTTGAGCTCTCCATGACCCTGCAGGAGGCCCAGGTGGGTCGTCACAGCATCCAACAAGTTATAGCCTACCCAAAGGTAGGTGTAATAGAACGTATCCGACACCTTCTCCTTTCCTCCTTCCCTCTTCTCACCCCAGATTATAGCAGGTTTTGGCTCGAATGGCAACCTGACCCTAATCACAATCCGGCTTGCTCGTGAGACTAGAAAGTGATATAATAGCTGTCGGGTTGGGGCCACCGCAGCATGGCACCCAACCGGGGGTCGAAGAAGGAAGATGGATTGCGCGTCGTGCCCTCAGGGCCAACCTTGTGGGGCCGGCTCCCGAGGCGGGCCACCCCCGGTTGCCGGGGATGCGGCGTTCTTTCCTCATCGTCCGGAGAAAACCGTATCAGGGTATTGCTATGAAACTGTCGCGCCAGGAAGTCGAACACATCGCCGACCTAGCCAAGCTCAGACTGTCTGAAGATGAGATCGAACGTTTCCAGAGCCAACTCTCTGCCGTCCTCGATTATGTGGAGCTGCTCACAGACCTGGAAACCGGCGCTGTACAGCCGACGGCACACGTCCTTCCCGTAAGCAACGTCGTTCGCGACGACCGTGTTGGCGATTCCTACCCCCGGCAGGACCTGTTGGCGAACGCCCCCGACGCGGTCGACGGTTTCTTTCGGGTCCCCTTGGTACTGGAAGAATCAAACTGATGAACATCGCCTGGTTTGGACACAGAGACCGCGGGCGCGGTGACGGACTGATCACCTACTCCCGCGAAGTGACGCGCCAGTTGCGCGCACGCGGCCATCGGGTCACCTTTTTCTATCATGCCGCCGAGGACATCCCCGGTGACCCCGACGGTGTCCGGCTCGGATCATTCCGCGCCTGCCACCACGATCTGATTCCGGCACGTGGCGCGAGGGAAATCATCTCGGAGAAGCTGGCGGCGGACAATGTGGCTGTCGCCCACGTGTCGCTGTCGTTCTCACTGCTCGATCTCTCGCTGCCCGCTCTTTGCCACCGCCTGGGCATCCCGATCGTGGCCACGCTCCATGTCCCGTACGACCGGCGACCTGGCTTGTGGGCGAGCGGCACGCGCGTCCTCTACCGGTTCTTTGCCCGCGTTCTCTCCCGGTATGATGCCGCCATTGTGTTTTCCACGGAACAGCGGAATCTGCTGTCCCGTTATGGCCTGCGCGCAGACAAGGTGGCCGTGATCCCGAATGGCGTTGACCAGGAAACGTTTTCCCCCTGCCCGAGCGATTATAGAACGGAAATCGGCGCCGAACTTCTGGCCGTGTACTGCGGCCGCGTCGATCCGGAGAAGCGCGTGCGCGATCTTCTGGACGCCTGGTTGGCGCTTGGCCTGCCCCCAGATCACAAAGTGGTCGTGGTCGGGACAGGGCGCGACTACGATCCACTGGAGAAGCGATATGGTTCGCACGAGCAGATCGTCTTCACCGGCCTGATCACCGACCGGGGCCGGTTGCTGGAAATCCTGCGGGCCGCGGACATCTTCGCGCTCCCTTCCATGGTCGAAGGTCTGTCCCTTTCGATGCTGGAGGCGATGGCCTGTGGCACGGCCGTGATCGCCACCGATGTGGGCTCCGACGGCGAAGCGTTGGGCGGGGCCGGCCTGCTGGTCGATCCCGAAAACCTGTCAACCCAACTACCGCTGGCGCTGGACACGTTGGTGAGATTCCCTCGCTTCCGGCAGAAACTTGCCGGCCTGGCCCGGCAACGGGTTGAGCAGCGATACTCGCTGGACGGGACCATCCAGCGGATGTTGGAACTGTACGAGGCAGCGCGCCACGACATGCAATACGGCCGGAGTGGGTTGATGTCGCATGACCATCCGATCGGAAAGGTGAACCTGGCGTCGTGACCATGAACCTGGCAGGGCTGACCATTTACGAAATGCAGGGCCAGTTGGCCCGCGGCGAGTTGTCTGCCGTCGAACTGACGCAGGCGTACCTGGACCGCATCGCCACAGTGGACGACCGCGTGCGCGCCTACCTCACCGTCGCCGGCGAGCAGGCCCTGGAACAGGCTGCCGAAGCCGACCGGCGTCGTGTGGCCGGTGAGAACGGGCCGCTCCTCGGCATCCCGCTGGCCGTCAAGGACCTGCTCTGCACCAAAGGTCTGCGCACCACCTGTGGCTCGCGCATCTTGGAAAACTTTGTCCCGCCGTACGACGCGACGGTCATCTCCCGGCTGAAGAGGGAGGGAGCCATCATCTTGGGCAAGCTGAACATGGACGAGTTTGCCATGGGCTCCTCGACCGAGAACTCCGGCTTCTTCGTGACCCACAATCCGTGGGACGTGGAACGCGTGCCGGGCGGATCGAGTGGCGGCTCGGCGGCGGCGGTGGCAGCGAGCGAGTGCCTGGGGGCGCTCGGCTCCGACACCGGCGGCAGTATCCGCCAGCCGGCCGGGTTCTGCGGCGTCGTCGGTCTGAAGCCGACATACGGGCGCATCTCGCGCTACGGCCTGGTCGCCTTTGCGTCGTCGCTCGACCAAATCGGAACGCTTACCCGCAATGTGGACGATGCGGCGATCCTACTCCAGGCGATTGCTGGCCACGATCCGCTAGACTCGACTTCGGTGGACCAACCGGTACCCGCCTACCGGAGCCTGCTGCGCGAAGGCGAGGGCCTTGCAGGGGTACGCGTCGGCGTCCTGCAGGAACATCACGCCGGCGGCATGGATCCTGAGGTGGAGCAAGCGGTCGACGCTGCCATCGCAGAGTTGGAAGCGCTGGGCGCTGAACTCGTTACCGTAGACATGCCGCACGCTAGCTATGCGCTTCCGGTCTACTACCTGGTCGCTACGGCGGAGGCCTCGGCCAACCTGGCACGCTACGACGGGGTGCGCTTCGGGCTATCCGTGCGCCGGCCCGATGGCGACATCTGGGACCTGTTCCGAGATACGCGCGGACAGGGCTTCGGCGAAGAAGTCAAGCGACGCATCATGCTGGGCACGTATGCCCTTTCCGCCGGCTACTACGACGCCTACTACCTCCAGGCACTCAAGGCACGGACGCTCATCAAGCAGGATTTCGATCGCGCCTTTGAGCGCTGCGACGTGTTAGCCTTGCCGGTGACCCCCACCGTTGCCTTTCGCATTGGCGAACGGGTGGACGATCCGCTGCAGATGTACCTCACGGACATCTTTACCATTTCGTTGAACCTGGCCGGCCTGCCGGGAATCTCCGTGCCGTGTGGGTTTGCCCACGACATGCCGGTCGGCTTGCAGTTGCAGGGACGGGCGTTCGACGAAGCCACGCTCTTGCGGGTGGCGTTTGCCTATCAGCAGACGACCGCTTGGCACCGGGCCCGACCGGACCTGTAAAAGGGGGAGAGGGGGAGTTAGGCCGCTTGACAGCACCGAAAGAGGTGAGGTAAGAAACATGAACACCTACGAAATCAAGCAAGTTGTGAAGACCCGCTACGGTAAGTTCGCTGAAACAGGCGGCAAGCCAGAGGCCTGTTGACCTAGCAAGCGACAGCCCAGTTCGGGCTATGCGGTTGATCAGGGACTCTACGGGCAAGCGGAACTCTCGCCAATACCAGAGATTGCTCTCAACCTCTCACGGGGTTGTGGCAACCCTACTGGCTTCGCGAATCTCCGGCCCGGTGATGTCGTCGTGGATTTCGGGTGTGGCGGTGGCATAGATATCATCTTGGCTGCTCACAAGGTGGGGGACCAAAGTAGAGTGATCGGTATAGACTTCGCTGCTCAAATGATTGAGCGGGCCAAGCAGGCTGTGTTTGAGGCAGGCTTACCAGAAGGCAACATCGAACTCCGTGTCGCGGATATGGCAAATTCGCAACTACCGGATAGTTTCGCAGACGTTGTGATATCCAACTGCGTCATCAATCTGTGCCCCGACAAAGACGCCGTATACGAAGAAGCCTATCGCATCCTGCGACCTGGTGGACGGCTCGCCATTTCAGACATTATCTTCACCGAAGGCATTAATCCCCAGCTACGTGAACAATTCCAGTTAACTTGGGCTGGATGTTTGGGAGGGGCTATTTCCGAAGAGGACTACTGGCAGACGGTGAGAAAAGCAGGCTTTGCAGATATTCAGATTGTGGCGCGTCATATCCTCACCTCTGAGGAACTGGAAGCAATGGCTAGTTGTCCAGGTGAAGAATTCACTCCGCCTCCTAACGAGGAGGACCGCCTTCTCGTAGAGGGCAAAGTAACCAGCGTGAAGTTCACAGCGATGAGACTATCTCTGGGCTAGGAAATTGAACCATACCATTCCTAACCCGGACAAGGCCGCTAACGCTACCAAGCCGGAACCAAAAAGGCTCACCACAGATTGCTCAGATTGCTCAGATTATTCTTGGTTTTTCGTTACTACTCAGCCAGGCAGCGAGAACGGTCTCAGCAGTGGTCGGAAGCCCCCCAATTCTTGGGGGGCATGTTCCCCCTAGCCCCCCAAAGTGGGGGGGACTGAGGGGGGGCGGGGCCGGGGGGCGTGCCCCAGGTTATTGAGATGATACCCAAAAAGCAAGTACATTAATGCGTAAGTAAGCAGCACATTCGGGGCGAAGGGCGGCCTAACCCCCGCTGCACCTGACCTGGCTTCGCCAGGGTGAAACCGGCGCGCTTTGCAAGCAATCGTTCTGGTTGGCACTGGCTCCGAGCAAGAGTCACCAGGCGGGTGGGCTTTTTCGAGAGGAGATAGAGGGAGGTAGAAGAGGGGGGCATAGAGAGAGGGCGATAGACGGGGTGGGAAAAGGGAAAAGAAACCGGAAGCGAAACCCGCCACCCGAAACCCAGAACTCGCATCATAGGGGAGTGAGCACCATGCAAGTTGTCATACCCGTTGCAGGCTTGGGGACTCGCCTGCGGCCACACACGCACACACGACCCAAGCCGCTGGTCACGGTCGCCGGCAAGCCGGTCCTCGGCCACATCCTGGACAAGCTGGTCGACTTGAACGTTGAGAAGATGATCTTCATTGTCGGCTATCTGGGCGGGCAAATCAAGGACTATGTGGAGACGCGTTACGACTTCCCGACGGCCTACGTCACGCAGCGGGAACTGCGCGGCCAGGCACACGCCATCCGCCTGACACGCGAGCAAGTTGATGGCCCGATGCTGATCATCTTCGTGGACACGATCTTCGACGCCGACCTGAAAGCGCTGGAGCAGGTGGACGAGGGGGGTGTGATTTACGTCAAAGAGGTGGACGATCCGCGCCGCTTCGGTGTGGTGACGCTCGATGAGCAGGGCATCATCACGCGCTTCGTGGAGAAGCCCTCAGAGCCGGTCTCGAATCTGGCCGTGATCGGCATGTATTACATCAAGGATCACGCCTTGCTGTTTGAATGTATCGACGATCTTATCGAGCAGGGGCAGCAGACGAAAGGGGAGTACTACCTGGCCGATGCCCTGCAATTGATGGTCGATCGGGGAGCCCGCCTGAAAGCCAGAACGATCGATGTGTGGGAAGATTGTGGCACCGCCGAGAGCTTGCTGCAAACGAATCGCTACCTACTGCGCAAGACAGTCACGAACCACGCGGCCTCTGAGGGGGCGATCATCATTCCCCCGGTCTCCATCCCGGCTTCGGCCAGGATCGAGGACTCGGTCATCGGCCCCTACGTCAGCGTGGGGGAGGGTTGTCTGGTCAGGAAGTCGGTCGTCGGGCCGTACGTCAGCCTGGCGAATGGCAGCGAAGTGGACTGCGCTATCATTCGGGATAGCATCGTCAACGAGGGCGCACGCATCGAGACAGCAATGTTGTCGAACTCCCTGATCGGCAACCATGCGCGTGTGCGCAACAGCCTGGAGCGGCTCAACGTGGGCGATTCATCGCAGATCGATGCCTGGCTCAGCGATGAGTCAGCATAGGCCGTCAGGTAGCATAGGTCGCCAGGCCACATGAGCGATCAACCGGTCCACGTGACCTGCTACTCCGGCCACACCTACGCCGAAAGGCCGGCGTCGTTCGAGTGGCGCGGAGGCCATTACGAGGTGGAGACAATCGAGGCACTTTGGCGGGAGCCGGACGGGCCGCGGTTCCGGGTGCGAACGGCGGACGGCGGTCGCTTCCGTTTGACGTACGATGAGGCGGCAGATCAGTGGGCACTGAAGCCGATTGAATAAGGAGGATCAAAGATGATCATCGGTGTTCCCAAAGAGATTAAGGACAACGAGTATCGGGTTTCGATCACGCCGGGGGGAGTTGAGGCGCTGGCGCACGAAGGACATCTTGTTCTGGTGGAACAGGGTGCCGGTGCGGGAAGCGGCTTTTCCGACGAGGAGTACGGGGCCGCCGGTGCGGAGATCGTCCCCGACGCAGCCGCGACCTGGCAGCGAGCCGATCTCGTGCTCAAGGTCAAGGAACCGCTGCCGAGCGAGTACCCGTTTCTGCGGGAGGGGTTGCTCCTCTTTACCTACCTCCACCTGGCCGCGGTGGAAGAGCTGACACACACGCTCATGCGTAAGGGCGTCACCAGCATTGCGTATGAGACCGTAGAGCTGAACAACGGCTCGCTGCCGCTGCTCACCCCGATGAGCATGGTGGCAGGGCGTATGGCTGTGCAGGTGGCGGCCTGCTATCTGGAAAAGATGAATGGGGGGCGGGGCAAGCTGTTGGGCGGAATCCCCGGTGTCCGACCCTCTGATGTGGTCATCATCGGCGGTGGAACTGTGGGCACGAACGCGGCGCAGGTGGCGCTGGGCATGGGGGCTCACGTCACAGTGATTGACAAGAACGTGGATCGCCTGCGTTACCTGGATGAGACGTTGCACGGCAGCTTGACCACGCTGAGTTCCAATCCGCGCAATGTGAGTCAGACGGTGCGCTACGCCGACGCCGTCATCGGCGCTGTCTTGATCAAGGGCGCGAAGGCACCGCACGTCGTCACCCGCCAACTGGTCGAAGCGATGAAGCCGGGCAGCGTTATTGTTGACGTCGCCGTCGACCAGGGCGGATGTGTGGAGACCACACATCCGACAACGCACAGCGACCCGACGTTCTTCGTCGGTGATGTGCTGCATTACTGTGTTGCCAACATGCCGGGGGCTGTGCCCCGCACGTCAACCTTTGGGCTGTCCAATGCGACATTGCCCTACGTGATCGAGTTGGCCAACCTTGGCTTCCGGGAAACCGTCCTGCGGGATCCGGCCCTGGCGAAGGGTGTCAACACGTATCAGGGTCACGTGACCTACCCGGCTGTTGCTGAAACGTTCGGCCTGTCCTACCGCCCGTTGGAAGAACTGCGGTGAATTGGATTTGATTTGAAGAGGAGGGTACATTGACGCGTTTAGCTGAAAGGGTCTCTGTTGTTCCACCATCCGGGTTGCGCAAGTTCTTCGACATCATCGCAACCATGGATGACGTGATCTCGTTGGGGGTTGGTGAGCCCGACTTCGTAACGCCAGCACCGATCTTGCGGGCAGGCGTTGCCTCACTCGAAGCCGGCCAGACGGCATACACATCAAACGCAGGCATCCTGGAACTCCGAGAGTCTCTGGCTAAACACCTGCAGAAACTGTACGGTGTGACCTACGATCCAGTCGATGAGATCCTGGTCACCGTCGGCGTAAGCGAGGCATTGCTGCTGGCCATGCTGGCGCTGATCGATCCCGGGGATGAGGTGATTGTGCCGGAGCCAAGCTTCGTCGCCTACAAACCGTGTGTCATTTTCGCCGGCGGCGTGCCGGTGCCGGTGGCCACGCGCGTCGAACAGAACTTCCGGGTCACGGTCGAGGAGATTGATGCGGCCATCACGCCGCGCACCAAAGCCTTGCTGATCGGCTATCCGAACAACCCGACCGGCGCAGTCATGCCACGTAATATGCTCCAGGAGATCGCGCGACTGGCGGAGCAGCGAGACCTCGTCGTGCTCTCCGACGAGATCTATGACCGGCTGGTGTACGGCATGACC
This sequence comes from uncultured Ardenticatenales bacterium, assembly GCA_964508275.1. GTDB lineage: Bacteria > Chloroflexota > Anaerolineae > Ardenticatenales > JAADHH01 > CAZDTE01. The sequence goes on along the minus strand of CAZDTE010000044.1, from coordinate 11,281 downwards.
CACACCTGCTTTGCCAGCCTGCCGGGCATGAAGGAGCGCACCGTGTTGATGGGCGGCTTTTCCAAGGACTATGCGATGACCGGCTGGCGAGTGGGTTACGTGGCCGCTCCGAGCGACATGCTCAAGGCGATGCGCAAGATTCATCAGTACATCATCATGTCCGCTCCCACCACCGGCCAGGTCGCGGCCATCGAGGCGTTGCGCAGCGGTGAGGAAGCCGTTCAGGATATGATACACCAGTACGATGAACGACGCCGGGTGATCGTCAACGGATTGAACGATGTGGGGATGCCCTGCTTTGAACCGCACGGCGCGTTCTACGTCTTTCCGTCGATTGAACGGACTACGCTGTCGAGCGAAGAGTTCTCCGAACGGTTGCTGTTTGAAGAGAAGGTTGCTGTCGTGCCGGGCACCGCTTTTGGTGAAAGTGGGGAAGGCTACGTGCGTTGCGTCTATGCCGCCTCAATGACCGACATTGAAGAGGCCCTCGGCCGGTTGGAATCGTTCGTGCGGCGCTACGCCAGGTGATGAGGAGTGGGCGTGGAGCGTTGAGACGCAACACGCACGACGCAAAAAGGTAATCTCATGGAGGACTACGAAGCCGTAATCGGCCTCGAAGTTCATGCACAACTGTTGACTCGCTCCAAAATGTTCTGTGCTTGCAGCGCGGACTACGCCGGGGCTGAACCGAACACCTACGTTTGTCCGGTTTGTCTGGGTATGCCTGGCGTGCTGCCGGTGATCAATCACCGCGCTGTCGAGTTCACCATCATGACCGGGCTGGCCTTGCGCTGCGAGATACCGACGCTTTCCAAATGGGACCGCAAGAACTATCCCTACCCGGACCTGCCGAAGGGGTACCAGATCAGCCAGTACGATCTCCCACTCGCTCTCAACGGTTACCTCCAGTTCGAGATGGAGGGCCAGAAAACCCGTGTCCGCATCCGGCGCGTTCACCTGGAGGAAGACACGGGCCGTTTGTACCACGTGAACGGAGCCACTCTGGTTGATTTCAACCGCTCCGGCGTTCCGCTCATGGAAGTCGTATCGGAACCGGACATCCGGTCGCCGGAGGAAGCGCGCCAGTACTTGATGCAATTGCGCACCATCCTGCGGTACCTGGATGTTTCGACCGGCGACATGGAAGCCGGCGCCTTTCGTTGCGACGCCAACATCTCCGTGCGGCGCAAAGGCGAGACCACGCACGGCACGCCGGTGGAAGTGAAAAACCTGAACTCATTCCGGGCCGTCAAGCTGGCTCTGGAATACGAGATGGCGCGCCAGTCCGTTCTGCTCACGAGGGGAGAATCGGTCGCGCGGGAAACTCGCGGGTGGGTGGCCGACGAAGGCCGTACGGTTAGCCAACGCTCGAAGGAGCTGGCTCACGACTATCGCTACTTTCCGGAACCGGATCTGCCGCCCCTGAACATCTCGCCGGAGTGGGTGGCCGAGGTCGCCCAATGGGTCCCTGAACTCCCGGAGGCCAAACGGCACCGCTTCGTCCGAGACTATGGCCTCTCCGAATACGATGCGGCGGTGCTTGTCGCGGACCGGGCCGTGGCCGGTTTCTTTGAGCAGGCCATCGCCACCGCCAGCGAAGCCGAACCCCCTGTCGAGCCCAAGGCGCTGAGCAACTGGATCACTGGCGAGCTGTTCCGGCTGATGAAAGAGACCGCTGCCGGCATAGAAGACGCGAAACTCTCGCCAGAAGCTCTGGTGCAGTTGGTGGCTCTGGTCCAGCGAGACGTGATCAGCGTAAACGTGGGCAAAGACGTGCTCGAAGAGATGTTCCACAGCGGCGAGCCGGCAGAGACAATCGTCCGCTCCAGGGGGTTCGCGCAGATCAGCGAGGCAGATGCCCTCATCGAGGTCGTCCTGCAGGTGCTGGACGAGAATCCCAAACCGGTGCAGCAATACCTGGAAGGCAAGGAACAGGTGCTCGGGTTCCTCATCGGCCAGGTCATGCGTGCGACCGGCGGGCAGGCAAACCCAAAGGTCGTCGGTCAGTTGCTTCAAGATCAGTTAGCGGATCGTGAAGCGGAGAGCATGGAGCGTAGAGCGTAGAGTGGCGGAACACGCAACACGCATTACGTTTTCTGACAGTTGAACGCTTGCAGATGCAGAAATCTGGCACTGGCAGGGGCCACGATGGCCCTGTTGTGCCCCAAACTCAATGAGGAGGTGTTCCGATGTCTGACGCCAAAGATACCAATCCTTTTGTCATGGCCCAGGAGCAGTTCGACCTGGCCGCCCAGTACCTTGACATTGACGACGGCATCAAGGCGAAACTCCGTGTCCCCAAACGGGAGTTGACGGTCCATTTTCCGGTGCGTATGGACGATGGCACGTTGCGCATGTTCACCGGCCATCGAGTGCAACACAACATCACCCGTGGGCCGGCCAAAGGGGGCATCCGCTTCCACCCCGGCGTCACGCTGGACGAGGTGCGGGCACTGGCGATGTGGATGACCTGGAAATGCGCCGTAGTGGGGATTCCCTACGGCGGCGCAAAGGGGGGCGTGATCTGTAATCCGAAGGAAATGTCGGACCGGGAAGTGGAGCGCATGACGCGCCGCTTCACCAGCGAGATCATCATGTTCATCGGCCCGGAATCTGACATCCCCGCGCCTGACGTCAATACCACGGCCCAGACCATGGCCTGGATCATGGATACCTACAGCATGACGAAGGGCTATTCTGTGCCGGCGGTGGTCACCGGCAAGCCGATAGAGGTCGGTGGCTCGCTCGGTCGGCGGGAAGCGACGGGGCGTGGCGCGATGTTGGTGGCGCGGGAGGCTTGCGGCCACCTGGGCATGGACCCGGCCGGTGCGCGTGTCGTTGTGCAAGGCTTCGGCAATGTTGGAGCGATCGGCGCCGAGTTGATGGAACAGGCGCTGGGCTGCAACGTGATCGCGGTGAGTGATTCCAAGGGCGGCGTCTACAACCCCTCGGGCCTGGACGTGCGGGCCGTGCAAAAACACAAACGAGAGACGCGCTCTGTCGTCGGCTACCCGGAAGCGGAGACGATCACCAACGAAGAACTCTTGGAGCTGGACTGCGAGATTCTCGTGCCTGCGGCCTTGGAGGAAGCGATTCGCGCCGACAATGCCGACCGGATCAAGGCTCGCCTCATCGTGGAGGGCGCGAACGGCCCGACGACGCCAGACGCCGACGCCATCCTGTATGACAAGGGCATCTTCGTCGCACCCGACATCCTGGCCAACGCCGGCGGCGTGACAGTTTCCTACTTCGAGTGGGTCCAAGACCTCCAGTCCTTCTTCTGGGACGAGGATGAAGTCAACAGCAACCTGGAATCCATCATGGTCAGGAGTTTTGGCGACGTGTTGAACGTCTACCAGGAGCGGCAGGTCAACATGCGCGTTGCCGCCTACATCCTGGCCATCGATCGGGTGGCGACATCCACCCTGCTTCGCGGTGTATACCCGTAATCGTCTCAGGACTCGTCCGCAGACAGCTTCGTGATTCTTGCTCTCGCCGGGTTTGACAATCCAGCCGGAGCAAACGAGGAAGGTGTCTCCGGGCGACTCCTTACGCTGAACGAAGGAGGTTACTCAAAGATGAGAACGACAAACAGACAGCGTGGAGCGAGATCTCCAAACTCAGACACCCACACCACCCAGGAGCAAGCATCGTTGCGCACCGCACTGCCCAGACACATAGCCGGTGCGTTTGGAGACGGACCAAACCCATACCAAACGGCGCTGGAGCAATTCGATGCTACGCTGCCATACCTGGATGCTCAGCTCGATCTACTCGCCTTCCTACGAGAACCGAAACGCGCCCTGATCGTCACGTTTCCCGTGCGGATGGATGACGGCGCAGTGCGGGTGTTCACCGGCTACCGCGTCCAGCACGACAACGTGCTGGGCCCCAGCAAGGGTGGCATCCGCTATCACCCCAATGTGACACTGGACGAGATGCGCGCCCTGGCGATGTGGAACACGTGGAAGGCGGCCCTGGTGGATGTCCCGTTCAGCGGCGCCCAGGGTGGCGTGACCTGTGATCCTACAGCCCTCAGCGAGACCGAACTGGAGCACCTGACCCGCCGATACATCAGCGACATCTCTCTATTGATCGGCCCCCGGCGCGACATCCCTGAACCGGACCTGTACACCAACGCGCAGGTCATGACCTGGGCGATGGATACGTTCAGCATGAGCCAGGGCTACTCCGTGCCGGCCGTGGTCACCGGTAAACCGTTGGAGGCCGGTGGAACCATGGGGCAAGTCGGCGCCATCGGTCATGGCCTCCGCTCCGTGCTGGATGAAGCTTGCGACTACCTGGGCCGGCGCATCGAAGGCAGTACGGTCGCGGTGCAAGGCTTCGGGCGCGTGGGGTCGAACGTGGCCTTGCACCTGGAGGAAGCGGGTGCCAGGATCGTCGCTGTGAGCGACGCCGGCGGAGCGGTCTACGCGCGAACCGGACTTGATGTCGCGGAGGCCATTCGTTATGCAGCTGAGCACGGTTCGTTGGCCGGGTTGCCCGGCACGGAACCTATCGGTGATGCTGAGTTGCTGGAGCTGGGTGTGGACATTCTGGTGCCGGCTGCACTGGGAAACCAGATCCGTGCCGACAACGCTGGGCGAGTGCAAGCCGGCATCGTTATTGAGGGAGGCCCCGGCATCACGACACCCCGCGCTGACGCGATCCTGTCGGAGAAGGGAACCGTCGTGATTCCCGACATCCTGGCGACCGCCGGTGGCATGGTTGTCTCCTACTTCGAGTGGGTGCAGGATGTGCAAGCCTTTTTCTGGACTGAGGAACAAGTCAACAACAAACTGCGCAACATCGTAACGGAAACCACCCACCGGGTCTGGGCGATGGCCGAAGAATTGCAGGTGTCGTTGCGCACCGCAGCCTACATCCAGGCGATCAACCGGGTTGCGCAGGCCTCGGAGTTGCGCGGATTCTGGCCGTAAGGAGTATCATCTCAATAACTTGGGGAACGCCCCCCGGCCCCGCCTCAGTCCCCCCCAACTTTGGGGGGCTAGGGGGGCTTGACGTCCTGCTCACCCCTAAATATTGAGAAGATACCGTAAGGATGAAAATGGCGTCGAGCGTGCTGCGTGCGTCGTGTGTCACGCACTGCGCAACACGCAAAAAGCAGCACTTGACACATTAGCATTGCAGGTACGTGGAGGCAATTAGCTGTTGAGCATACCGTGGTTCCTGGTTGGACTCGGTCTCCTGATCGCGCTGGGGCTTGGCAACCTGGTGTTGCGTGGTCGTGGCCAGGACGGCCGGCAGCGAGGCGTGAGCTTCTTTGCCGATCTGATCGCGCTGGTGGCCACTTCCTTCTTGGTGGGGATGCTGGCGCTGACAACCTTGACCTCTCCGCCGCAACCTACGCCGGTGCCGCGTGCGCTGCAAGCGCGAGCTGCGGGCCCATCGGTCATTCCCACCGGCCGGCCTACCCTGCCCCCGCCGCCAACAGCCACGCCGACGGCGACCGACACGGCCACGCCGGAACCGCCGGCCACCGTTGCGTACACTGTCAAACCGGGTGACACCCTCACGTACATCGCTCAACTTCACAACGTCTCGGTTGATGCCATCGTGCGGGCGAACAAACTCCCCAGCGCACACGAGTTGCAGGTGGGACAAGTGCTGGTCATCCCCGTGTTTGGCCGGGAGGCGACCCCGCCTGCCGCGCGAGCCGGAAACAAAGTCCACATCGTTCAGTCTGGGGAGGTGTTGTCGGAGATCGCCAGACGCTACGGTGTAGATATGCAAGCGATTCTTGGGGCCAACAACCTGCCGAACGCCAACGCCTTGCGGGTCGGCCAGGAGCTGATCATCCCGGTGGCGACCCCGACACCCGCGCCGTCCACAGCGACGCCGACACCGGAAACGGAAGCACCGTCGGCATCGCCCACGCCTGCGCGGGAGACAGCATCGCCCACGCCGAAGAGCGCGCCACCGGGCGGGGGGGAGAATGCCGGCGTGCACATCGTGCAATCGGGTGACACGCTGGTCGGAATTGCCAAACAGTACGGCGTGTCGGTGGATGCGCTGAAGGCCGCGAACCCCGACGTGGACCCACGGACTTTGCGCATCGGCCAGCGGCTCGTGATCCCCACCGGCGGAACGCCGCCCACGCTGACAGCGGCGCCGCCGACACCTTCGGCGACGGCGGCGCTGGCGATTGCGTACGCGGCGCCTCGGCTGGTGGCCCCGGACGATGGGGCATCGTTCGGCGGGGAGAACCAGGAAATCATCTTGCAGTGGGCGTGGGATGGGCAACTCGGACCCGACGAATGGTTTGACGTGCAGCTGGCAGAGAAAGAGGGAGATTTCCTGGGCCGAACCTGGACGAAGGAAGAACAATGGAAACTGCCGAAAGACTTCTTCGACGGACGCTGGCGCTGGCGCATCATCGTGATCCGGGGCGTGCAGGGCCAGTCGCGCGATGAGCTGAGTCCCCCCAGTGAAATCCGCCACATAGAGTGGCACTGATTTTGCGAATCCCCCGCTTTGTGCTATCATTTCTCAGTTGTGCTTTGCGTTTCATACTCCACGTTTGGCGTGCACTCTGTGGAGCAGTTTCGGCGACACGTTGATAGCGTTTCGGATACAGTCAAGGAGTGGTTCGCGATGTCTACAGTTTCGACCAGGGCTCAAGAGCAGATCAAGCCGGCCGGCAAGAGTCGGGCGAAGTTCGTGATCGGTGGTGGAATCATTGTGTTGGCCATCCTCTTGTTGATCGTCAATTCGTTCAAGGGGGCCAGTGCCTACTACATCACCGTGAGTGAGTTGAACAGCAAGGGCGCCGACGCCGTCGGGCAGTCCTGGCGCGTGAGTGGCCCGGTGGACAAGGACTCCGTGCAATACGACGCTCAGATCCTCACCCTCCAGTTCAACATGACGGAGGATGACCAACAGCTTGCGGTTGTCTATCACGACGTGATGCCCGACCTGTTCATGAAGAGCACCAGCGTGATCGTAGAAGGGCAGGTGAACAGCACCGGCCTGTTTGAGGCCCAGACCATCCTGGTGAAATGCCCGTCGAAGTACCAGTCAGAACTCACCGAGGGCACACCTGTGCCTCAGGATCATCTGCAGAACAGCGCACCGGCGTCATCGTCGTAAAGCCCAACAGCGGTAGGCTGGTGTCAATCGCCAGTCTAACCGGTCAGCGATCACGGATCACCGACTAGAAGGGGACACTTCATGGCCAACATTGGTCACATCGCTCTACTGGTCAGCCTGGGCTTGTCAGCCTACGCTGTCATCGCCGCCTACCTGGGGATGAGGCGCAAGCTCCCCCAGCTTTGGGCCAGCAGCCGGCACGCGAGCTGGGCCGTGGCAGGAATGACGACCGTTGCCGTCGCCGCGCTGGTGTACGCCCTGATCAGTCACGACTTCAGCATCCGGTATGTGGCTGAGCATAGCAACCGGGACATGCCCACCTTCTACGCCGTGACGGCATTGTGGGGAGGGCAGGCCGGTTCGCTGCTGTTCTGGGGCTGGCTATTGAGTCTGGTCGCCGGCTTTGTCCTTTGGCAGCACCGCAACGACTATGCCGAGCTGATGCCCGCTGTGGGCGCCACCTTGATGTTCGTGGAAACCTTCTTCCTGGTCGTGCTGAACTTCGAGGCAAACCCGTTCGAGCTACTGGGCTTTCTGCCTCCAGATGGGCAAGGGCTCAACCCTCTGTTGCAGAACCCCGGCATGGTTCTGCACCCACCGTCCCTGTACATCGGCTTTGTCGGCTTCACCGTACCCTTTGCCTTCGCCATCGCGGCGTTGCTGTCGGGCCGGGTAGGGGCCAGCTGGATCCGCCTGACCCGCCGGTGGACGCTGTTCGCGTGGCTAATGCTCAGCATCGGCATCCTGCTGGGCGCGAATTGGGCCTACAACGAGCTAGGCTGGGGCGGCTATTGGGCCTGGGACCCGGTGGAGAACTCGTCGCTCATGCCCTGGCTGACCGGCACCGCCTTCCTGCACTCGGTGATGATCCAGGAGCACCGGGGGATGCTCAAGATCTGGAACTTCGTGCTGATCGTGCTCACGTTTGTGCTCGCGCTCTTCGGCACGTTCCTTACCCGCAGCGGCGTGATCGATTCTGTCCACGCCTTCGCCGTGTCCCACATCGGCACCTACTTCCTGGCCTTCATCGCCCTGATCCTCCTGGGGACACTCGGGTTGCTGTACGAGCGCTGGGACACGTTGAGGAGTGACAACCAACTGGACTCCGTGGTCTCCCGCGAGTCCGCCTTCCTGATCAACAATATCGTGTTCGTTGGAGCCGCGTTCGCCGTCTTCTGTGGCACAATCTACCCGATTGCCAGCGAGCTGATCACCGGCACGAAAATCGTCGTCGGCCCACCCTTCTTCAACCGGGTGGAAGGCCCCATCTTCCTGGGTGTGATCATCCTGATGGGCGTGGCGCCGCTCTTGCCCTGGCGGCGAGCCTCCCAGCAACACCTCGTGCGCAACTTCCTCCTCCCGTTTTCTCTGTCCATTGTGGGGGGGGTGGGCCTGATCCTGTTTGGCATCCGCGAAGCATGGGCCGTGGTATCGTTTGCCGTTGTCTTCTTCGTCACGCTCACAATCTTCACTGAATACTTCCGGGGCACGCGAGCCCAAATGAAGCGCTCCGGCGATAACCCGCTCCGCGCGCTCTCGACCCTGGTCAGCAAGAACCGACGACGCTACGGCGGCTACGTCATCCACCTGGGTGTGGTGCTAATGACCGTTGGCATTGTGGGGTCATCCTTCTTCCGCATCGAGGCCGAGAACGTTCTGGCCAAAGGCGAGAGCATGACCGTCGGCGACTACACCCTGCAGTATGAACAGTTCGCCGCGTACCCCACCCAGAACATGCAGGTCAATGCCGCTACCGTGACGGTCTATCGGGATGGTCAATACGTAGGGCAGGTCGCGCCAGAGAAGAATCTCTACATCACTTCCAACCAGCCGATGACCGAGGTGGCCGTTCGTACAACGCTGAAGGAAGACCTGTACGTCATCCTTGCCGGATGGACGGCCAACGGCGGAACCGTCACGCTCAAGGTGTTCGTCAATCCGCTGGTCGTGTGGTTGTGGCTCGGTGGGGTCGTGTTGATCTTCGGCACGCTGGTTGCCATGTGGCCCGACCCGCGAGAAGAACGGGTTATGGCCCGCATCCGATCCCGCGAGCTGGTCTGGGATTTGGTGCCATGAGCATACCGTTACTGGCCAGCTTCCTTCTGGCACTGGCCGCAGTGGCCTTCGTGGCGCTGCCTTTGGTGCGCCGCGAAGAGATCGCGGACAACGACACGTTTGCAATCGTGGATCCGACGCTGGAAGACCTGCTGTTTTCTCGCGAAGTGACCTACGCAGCGATCAAAGACCTGACATTCGAGCGGGACATGGGGAAGCTCTCGGAAGAAGATTTCGAGCAATTGGACCACCAATACCGCGCGCGAGCCGTGGACATCTTGCAAGAACTGGACCAGGTCGAAAAGGTCACCACGGATGATGAACTGGATCGCTGGATCGAAGAGGCCGTGCGCACCGCGCGCCAGGAAAGGACAACCCGGACGCCGGCAGGGTACTCCGACAGGAAACCTCGCCGCCGTTCCGGCAAGAAGAAGCAGGTCTCTGCCGCGCAAACCTGCTCCTCCTGCGACCGGCCGTACATCGTCGGTGACCGCTTCTGTTCCGGCTGCGGCTCTCCCTTGCGCCAGGTTTGTGCGGCCTGTGGCGGCACGTCAGACCCCGATGTGCGCTTCTGCACCCAGTGCGGAACGGAGTTGGCCAGCACATGATCAAGGTCGTCAACTTGGTCAAATCGTTCGGTACCCAGACGGCCTTACGCGGGATCAGCCTCACCCTTCCGGAAGGAGAATTCCTCACTCTCTTTGGCCCCAACGGAGCCGGCAAGACCACGTTGATTCGCATCCTGGCCGGAATCAGCCGGCCCACGGCGGGGCAAGTGCTCCTCCGAGGAATGGAGTTGACGCCGGCCTGGGCTGAGGCACGACGCCACATCGGCCTGGTATCCCACCACTCCTATCTCTATCCCGACCTGACCGCGGAAGAGAACTTGCGCTTCTACGGCCGCATGTATGACGTGCCCGACCTGCCCACCCGCATTCACGAACTGGTGGAATCGGTGGGGCTCTTGCGCCGGTTGCACGACCCGGTACGCACGTTTTCGCGTGGGATGCAGCAGCGTCTGTCCATTGCCCGCGCGTTGTTGCACGACCCGCTCTTGCTATTGCTGGATGAACCGTACACCGGCCTCGACCAGGCAGCATCCGACAGCCTGCGCGACGTTTTGGCCACCGCTGTCGATGCCGGGCGGACCGTACTCATGACCACGCACAACCTGGAGCGAGGGCTCGCCCTCTGCGATCGATCCATCATCATGACCGGTGGACGCATCGTCTTCGACAACCCCCGGTCGGCCCTCAGCGCTGACGAGTGGCGTGAGGCTTACCAGCAGTATGTAGGGGCCCCGCATTGAGGAACTACGTCGCCAAGATCACGGCCATCGTGTGGAAGGATGTGGCCGCGGAGCTGCGCACTAAAGAGGCTGTCAGCTCCATGTTCGTATTCGCCCTCCTGACCATCGTCATCTTCAACTTTGCCCTCGACCTCACACCGGTCAACACGGCGGACGTGGCCCCGGGCATCCTGTGGGTGACGTTCACCTTTGCCGGCGTGCTGGGGCTCAACCGCTCGTTCCTGCGCGAGAAGGACCAGGGTTGCCTGGAGGGCTTGATGATGACGCCGGTCGATCGCAGCGCACTCTACTTCGGCAAGCTGCTCGCTAACTGGTTGTTCATCACCGCCATCGAAGTCGTAGCCCTGCCGGTTTTCGGCATCTTTTTCAACCTGCCGGTCCTCCGGCTGCCGATCGTGCCGATCACGCTGCTCGGCACGCTGGGGTTCGTCGCCGTGGGCACGATCTTTGCGGCCATGGCGGTGAATACGCGCTTGCGAGACGTGTTGTTGCCGATCATGCTGTTCCCCATTGTCGTGCCGGTCGTGATCGCAGCCGTCAAGTCCACCGGCGCTGTGCTCAACGGCCGGCCACTAAGCGAAGTAAGCCACTGGTTCCAATTGATGATCGCCTTCGACTCACTTTTCGTCGCTGCATCATTTATGCTGTTCGATCACGTTTTGGAAGAGTAGGGAAGGGGGCGGAGTGGCAGAACACGTTTCGCGTCACGACCGAGCTACGAGCGATTTGCACACTGCACTTTGAATCGTCAGGAGTATCTTTTCAAAAAATGGGGGCAAACCATAGGGTGCAACAGAAATCAGCCAC
>CAZDTE010000043.1:10151-22996 GCA_964508275.1 uncultured Ardenticatenales bacterium | reverse complement strand
TGACAGATGTCGGCCCTGAGCGTATAATAAAAGGGCAAGTCCCTGAAGAGGTGTGTGCGGGGTAGGAAAATCATGACTGCGAGGGAAAAAGAAAAGTCCGCAGGGCAGAGGCTGAGGACTCTTAGCCCAGCAGACTTTTCGAGCAGAATCGGCCCCTTTTTTTTCCAACGGACTCGGCAAATAACACGCCGGAACGATGAAGGACCACCTACTGCATACGGGGGCATTGCGAAGAATTCCTACTACATATTGTGTCTTTGCGGGGCGGTGGCGGAACGGCAGACGCCGCGGACTTAAAATCCGCTGGGGAAACCCGTGTGGGTTCGAATCCCACCCGCCCTACTTGACGCAGAGCGGTGGACAGCGGCCGCGACTAATCGGGCGACGGCCTATCTGACTGACTCACGATACGGAGGAGTCCAATGGGTACACCCTGGCGCATCCAAGGCGAGTTCCTGCTGAGCTGCAACTGCGACGTGTGGTGTCCCTGCGTGCTGTCCCTCGGCAAGGCGGAGCCTACATACGGTCGTTGCCTGTCGTGGTGGGGTATCCACTGCGAAACCGGGCACTACGGCGACGTCGTCCTGGATGGCCTGACGACCGGCCTGCTGCTCGAATCGCCAGGGCCTCTGGCGGAAGGCGGCTGGTCGCTGGGCATCTACCTGGATGAGAGGGGAAGCCCCGAAGCAGACGCTGCCCTCGTCGAGATCTTCACCGGACGGGCCGGCGGTCCGATTGGCTGGTTCTCGATCATGATTGCCGACTACCTGGGCGCGAAGAAGGTGCCGGTCACGTTCGAGGAGCGGGACGGCACCTGGTTCTTGGGTATTCCCAAGATCATCGATGGGGCAGTGGAGCCGGTGCTCGGCGCCGATGGCGTGACGCCGACGAGGGCGGTGAACACGCGCTACTGGGTGGGTGCCGATGTTGTCGTGTCCAGAGGGGTGAAGAGCCGCATCCGCGACTGGGGCCGCAACTGGGATCTGTCCGGCCAGAGCGCAGAATATGCGAAGATCGATTGGGTCGGTCCATAACCACGAAAGGAGAGAGTGACAATGTCTGACGCAGTTCCGATTGGGTCATTGCCACCGTTGGGAGACGTGCCTGAGAGGATGTTCGCGCAGCTGATCCGGCAGGATCGGTTCGGTGATCCGCGGACCGCATTCCAGGTAGAGGAGATCGACGTCCCCTCCCTGAAATCCCACGAGGTACTGATCGCCTCGATGGCGGCCGGAGTCAATTACAACAATGTCTGGGCGGCTCGCGGCTCACCGGTCGACGTGATTCGGATGCGCCAGAAGCGCGGCGAGCCGTTCGACTTCCACATCGGGGGCAGCGATGTCGCCGGAATCGTGTACGCGGTCGGCGACGGTGTGGAAAACGTCGCCGTCGGCGATGAGGTGGTCGTTCACCACGGCTGCTGGGACCTGGACGATCCCTGGATTCAGGCGGGCAAAGACCCCATGATCGCACCCTCGGCCAGGATTTGGGGTTACGACACCAACTTCGGGTCGTTCGGCCAATTCTGCGTGGCCCAAGCCCACCAGGTGTTGCCGAAAGCACCGCACCTCAGTTGGGAGGAAGCCGCTGCCCCGACGCTGGTCGGCACGACGGCGTATCGCATGCTCTTCGGCTGGGAAGGGAATGTGTTGCAGGAAGGAGATGTCGTCCTCGTCTGGGGCGGCTCCGGTGGCCTCGGCAGCCAGGCGATCCAACTCGCCAACGTTCACGGGGCGCGCGCCGTCGCCGTCGTTTCGGACGACGAGCGGGGCGAGTACTGCAAACAGCTCGGCGCCGCCGGCTACATCAACCGCCGCGATTTCTCCCACTGGGGCGTTCCGCCGCATTGGGAAGATATTGCCGGCCAAAAGGAATGGATGGCCGGGGCACGGGCGTTCGGCAAGGCGATTTGGGACGTGCTCGGCGAGCGGCGCAACCCGGAATTCGTCTTCGAGCACCCGGGCGAGGCAACGATTCCGACGAGCATCTTCGTCTGCGAAGCGGGCGGCATGGTCGTGATCTGCGCCGGCACGACCGGCTACACGGCGTGTGTCGATCTGCGCTACCATTGGGTGCGTCAGAAACGCCTGCAGGGATCGCACGGCACGAACGACGAGCAAGCCGCCGCGTACAACCAGTTGGTTTATGACGGAAAGATCGACCCTACCCTTGGCGAAGTCTACGCTTTCGAAGACATCGGCGAGGCCCATCATGAGATGGAAGAAGGGAAGGTCGTGCACGGCAACCGGGTGGCCCTCGTCGGCGCGCCGGAGGCTGGGCTAGGGCGCAAGTAGCTCGACAGGATCACATTTGTCATTGCAAGGCGCGCCTTTTGCGCCGGACGGATGCGGTCCCTTCGAATGAAGGGCAGCATCCGCGCAATCCCCAGGCACCTTGGAGATTGCTTCACTGCGTTCGCAATGACAGGTGCTGTGTAATGTGACATCGTCGAGGTAGCCAAGCAAACGCCGTTCCTGGTTTCGACGTTTCCAAGAGTCGATCGTATCTGAACGAATGACGGATAAAATCGCCCAGGACGTGGCCAGGCGGGACCGCAACATCGTCCTGGCCGGCCTCGGTGCCATCATCGCGCTGGCCACGGCCTGCACCGTCTACATGGCGGGGCCGGTGGCCGGCCCCGCAGCAACCGGACACGACGCGTCCCCTGTCGCCGCGTTGGCCTGGCTGCGAAGCCCCGTCACCGGAGTCGCTGCGTTCGGCGGCAGCCGGGCTTTCCTCATGCTCTTTGGCATGTGGGCGGTCATGCAAGTGGCGATGATGAGCCCGACCGCCATCCCTGTCATGCTGTTGCACGCCCGGATCGTGCGCCAGCGCCAGCCGCAGCGGGCTCCGTACGGATCAGGGAACTCCAAGAAAACAGTTCTCCCAAACAGATTCGCGATGCGGCCCACAACAGATCGAACAAGTGATTTGCAGGGGAGTTCTTTGGGCTTTTCCGCCTCGGTCGAAGACATTTCGCGAATCCTTACAGGCCTCGTGATACCTCTCTGGGAGGATTATTTCTCTGGAAAAGCCTCAACGACGCTGTTCTACATCGGCTACATCGCGGTTTGGGCGATCTTCAGCGCAGCCTTCGCCGCCTTGCAGCTCGGACTGCAAACCGCAGCGCTGCTGACCCCAGCACTGGCCAGCGCCAGCCCGCTCCTCGGTGGCGGCATCCTCATCGTTGCCGGTGCGTTCCAGTTCTCTGCCCTCAAACGTTCCTGCCTGAGCCAATGCCGGTCGCCGATCGGCTTCCTGATGGCTGAGTGGCGCGACGGCAGAACGGGTGCATGGATCATGGGCGCGAAGCACGGCCTGCACTGCGTCGGCTGCTGCTGGGCGTTGATGGCGCTGCTCTTTGTGGTCGGCGTGATGAACTTGCTCTGGATGGCGATCATCACGGCCTTCTTGCTGGTCGAAAAACTCGCGCCGGCAGGGGATCGGGTTGGTCGCGCGGCCGGCCTCGCCTTCATCGTCTGGGGCGTCTGGATGATCGCCCCCGCTGTTGTGAAGACAGTAGTCAGATGACAGTGGTCAGTGATCGGATGATCGCCGGGCTCGGTCGGGAGACCGTCTGCCTGAGCAGGCAGGCCTTCGCCCAACGACGAATGAGCGAACCGGCGAATACGTCACGCCATACGCAACACGCAGCACGCATCACGTGACACTTTGTCTTCGAAGCGGTTTGAGTTGAGGAGTTGCCATATGCCGCCACAAGTCTGGACACCACCACCCAAATGGCCCGAGGACCGCGGCCGGATGTTGGCGGTTGACTCGCTGAACGCCGTTGTCGCCATGGGCCTGGTTGGCCTGCTGGCCGTCCTGTTCCACGCGCCCTTGATCTTCCCGTCGCTGGGCGCGACGGCCTACCTGCTGTTCGCTCACCCTCACGAACACCAGGCACGGGTGAGGAATTCTGTGCTGGCTCACACCTACGGCGCCGTCGTCGGTTGGCTCGCCTTCCGCCTCATCGTCGTCGGCATCGCAGGGGAGTCGCCGTCCTCGGCTGTTGCCATGCTCATGCCAGATGCACAGACGTCGGCGGCGATCATCTGGCCGTACGTCGTGGCAGCCGCGCTCTCCATCGGCCTGAGTCTGGCGATCATGGTACGCACGCATACCGAGCACGCACCGGCCTGCTCAACCGCCCTCATCTTTTCTATGGGGCTGTTTCAGCATTTCTGGCAGATCGGGGTGCTGGTCGCGGGCGTTTTCGTGCTGGTCGCGACCGGACGGGGGCTGAACCGGCTCGTTGGATTCACGCCACCCAGTCACCCGGAGCGATCCGAACCATGAAAGCCGAATTCTCGTCCGCCCTGTCCGGCTTCTATCGCCTGCCCATCGAGGAGCGCGCCCAGACCATCGCCCGCCTGCGTGGCCTGGACGAAGACGAGTTGGCAACCTTGCGCCAGGGACTTGACCTGCCTACCGGCGACCGCATGATCGAAAACGTCATCGGCCTGCACGCCCTTCCCCTGGGCATCGCCGTGAACTTCCTTGTCAACGGGCGCGATTACCTCGTGCCCATGGTGATCGAGGAGCCGTCCGTGGTCGCCGCCTGCTCCTACGCTGCAAAACTGGCTCGCCAGGGCGGCGGCTTCACAGCCGAGGCGACCGATCCGGTGATGATCGGCCAGGTGCAGGTGTTGGACGTGCCCGACCCCGAACTGGCCGCGCGCACGCTGCTGGCCGCCCGCGACGAACTGCTTGCCCAGGCCGACGCGCTGCACCCCACCATTGCGCGACTCGGCGGTGGCGCACGCGACATCGAAGTCCGTCACCTGCCGGACACGCCGGCCGGCCCGATGCTCATCGTGCACTTGCTGATCGACGTGCGCGACGCGCAAGGGGCGAACGCCGTCAACACCACTTGCGAAGCGATAGCCCCTCGCATTGCCCAACTCACCGGCGGGCGGGTGAACCTGCGCATCCTCAGCAACCTGGCCGACCGCCGAACGGTGCGCGCCCGTTGCCGTGTGCCGACCGAATCGTTCGCCACAGCCGACCTGAGCGGCCATGAGGTCGCCCGCGGCATCGTCGAGGCCTACGCCTTCGCCGCCGCCGACCCGTACCGCGCAGCCACGCACAACAAGGGGATCATGAACGGCGTCGATGCGGTGGCCCTGGCGACCGGCAACGACTGGCGGGCGATAGAAGCCGGCGCCCATGCCTACGCGGCTCGCAGCGGCCGGTATGGCTCGCTCACCCGCTACCGGCTTGACGAAAATGGCGATCTGCTCGCCGAACTGGAGATGCCGCTGGCCGTGGCGACTGTGGGCGGTACCACCGCTGCCCACCCGACCGCGCGCCTTTCGCTGAAGATTCTCGGCGTGGAGCGAGCGACCGGACTAGCCAGGGTGATGGGCGCTGTCGGATTGGCGCAAAACCTGGCCGCCCTGCGCGCGCTGGCCGCCGAGGGAATTCAGCGTGGGCACATGGCCCTTCACGCCCGGCAGATCGCGCTCGCCGCCGATGGCGCCGCCTATGGCGTGGAGCGAGTCGATCCCCAACCCCCACCTCCCGACCCCTGATTCCCAAACGTGGTAGGTTTTGACAGCACTTCTCTGCTATAATTGAGGCACAAGTGACCTGGCGGGAAGCTCTCCCAGTCAAGCTGGAGGGCTTTTTTGTGGGAGGAGCGTGCTGCGTATTGCGTAGAACGACTCAACACGCGCCACGGCGAACCGATTGTTGGCTACGGGATGATACGCATCGAAAGCAAGTGATAGGAGTGTGCAGGCCATGACCATGAAACCTTCTCGCGAGGTAGGCATTGTCGGCTATGGTGCCTACGTGCCGCGCTACCGGCTGGCCGCTGAGGAAATCTCGCAGCTCTGGCGTGGGGGACAGGACATCGGCGCGCTGCCGGTGCGCGAAAAGTCCGTGCCCGGCCCCGATGAAGACAGCGTAACGATGTCCATCGAAGCGGCCCGCAATGCGCTGCAGCGTGCGCAGATCGATGCCACCGCGCTGCGAGCCGTGTGGGTGGGGAGCGAATCGCCGCCCTACGCCGTCAAGCCGACCTCGACAATCGTGGCCCAGGCCATTGGCGCGGTGCCGAACACGAGCGCCGGCGATTGGGAATTCGCCTGCAAAGCGGGCAGCGAAGCGATGCAGGCCGCCATCGCCCTGGTCGGTTCCGGCATGGCCGACTACGCCATGGCCATCGGAATGGACACAGCACAAGGCCGGCCCGGCGACGCCCTGGAATACACGGCGGCAGCCGGCGGCGCGGCCTACATTTTCGGCCCGGGCGAACGTGCGCTGGCTGTGCTGGAAGGCTCGTTCTCCTACGTCACCGACACGCCCGACTTCTTCCGCCGCGCGCACCAGCATTACCCGGAACACGGCAACCGCTTCACCGGCGAACCGGCCTACTTCCACCACATCCTCTCTGCCGGGCAGCATCTGATGGATTCACTAGAGCTGACGGCCGACGACTTTGCCTACGCCGTGTTTCACCAGCCGAACGTCAAGTTCCCGCAGAGGGCCGGGAAACAGCTCGGCTTCACGGCGGAGCAGATCCGGCCAGGCCTGCTGGTCGGCGAGATCGGCAACACGTACGCCGGCTCATCCCTAATCGGCCTCACCGGCATCCTGGACATGGCCGAGCCGGGCGACCGCATCCTGATGGTCTCCTTCGGCTCTGGAGCGGGCAGCGACGCCTTCTCGTTCGTCGTCACCGACCGGCTGCCGGAGAGCCGCGCCCTGGCCCGTTCGACCCAAGACTACATCGCTCGCCGGCAGGCGGTGCATTACGCCACCTACGCCCGCTGGCGGGAAAAGCTGCTCTTGAAGTGAGGAGGTACACCACATGCGTGAAGTAGCCATCGTAGGCATCGGCCAGACACCCGTTCGAGAGCACTGGAACCAATCGCTGCGCGACCTGTCGGTGCAGGCCATCCTGGAGGCCATGGACGATGCCCATGTCGCTCGCGCCGATGCTCTCTTCGTCGGCAACATGCTCTCCGGCGAGCTGTCCAGCCAGGAGCATTTGGGCGCACTCGTCGCCGATCACCTGGGCCTGGCGGGCATGGAAGCGACCAAGATCGAAGCGGCCTGCGGCTCCGGGGCCGCCGCTGTGCGCGTTGCTGCCCTGGCCGTGGCCAGCGGCATGCAGGACGTGGTCATCGCCGCCGGCGTCGAGAAGTTGACCGAACTCTCCAGCAACTGCACGACCCGTTATCTTGCCTCCGCCGCCGATGGCGACTACGAGGCAGCCCAGGGGTTATCCTTCGTGGCTATCAATGCCTTGCTCATGCAGCGCTACATGTACGAGTTCGGATTGGATCGGGAGGAATTCGCTCCCTTCTCGATCAATGCCCACGCCAACGCTGTTGCCAACCCAAACGCCATGTTCCGCCGGTCAATTACGGAGGCGCAATTCCGGGCCGGCAAGCCGGTGTGCTCGCCGATCGGCTTGATGGACTCATCGCCGATGGCCGATGGGGCGGCAGCCGTGATTCTCTGCCCCCTGGAGCGGGCACGTGAGTTCAGCGACCGTCCGGTGCGCATTGCCGCGTCGGCACTGGCCACCGACACCGTGGCCTTGCACGACCGCAAAGACCCGCTTTTCCTCCAGGCCGGTTACGAATCGGCGAAACGAGCCTACAAGCAAGCAGGTGTCGGCCCCGATGACATTGACCTGTTCGAACTTCACGACGCGTTCACGATCATGGCGGCGCTCTCGCTGGAGGCCGCCGGCTTTGCCGAGCGGGGCCAGGGTGTGCGGTTGGCCCAGGCCGGTGAGATCACCTTGCAGGGACGCATCCCCATCTGCACGATGGGCGGGCTGAAAGGCCGTGGTCATCCCGTCGGCGCGACCGGCACCTACCAGATCGTCGAGGCGGCCCAGCAACTGCGCGGCGAAGCCGGCGAGAACCAGGTCGACACCCGCTGGGCGATGACGCAGAACATCGGCGGCAGCGGCGCGACGATCATCACCCACATCCTTGAGCAAGCAGGAGGGTAGGCATGGACATTGCACGCCACTGGCGTTTGCGAGATCAACGATACAAGCTGGAAGGCACCAGCTGTTCCCGCTGCGGCAACAAGATGTTCCCCCCGCGCGCCGTGTGCCCCGACTGCCGCTCGCGCGAGATTGAACCGTTCGCGTTCAGTGGCCGCGGGGAGGTTTACTCCCACACGACCGTTTTCCAGGCACCGGAGGGGTTCGACGCCTACGTGCCCTACGTGGCGGCCCTCGTGCGGCTCGAAGAAGGGCCGCTCGTTTCCGCGCAACTGACCGACCTGAACCCCGAGGACGCCGCTATCGGCATGCCGGTGGAGATGGTCACCCGCAAGTTGACCGAGCAAGATAAGAACGGGCTGGTGGTTTACGGGTACAAGTTCCGGCCCCGGTTTGGTTGATGAGACGCATCCCGTCTTTGTGAGCCGTCAAGGGTATCATCTCAATAACTTGGGGAACGTCCCCCGGCCCCCAATTCTGGGGGAGCACATTCCCCCAAAGGGGGGGGCTTGACGTCCTGCTCACCCCGAGATATCGAAGAAGATACCGCCAAGGCGGCTCACAGCCGTGCGACCCTACACAACGCCCGCTACTGCGACGCCACCTTGGGTCGCTTCGTGCAGGCGGACGCTCAACGTGGCTTCGATGACCACCGAGACGATGATGCCCCTGTGCATGCCGATGTGATCCGACACGCGGCCTATCGATTCCTTCTTGTCAATCCGCTCGCCCATCAGTCCCTCCGAGATTCCTGTCCGGACTGCTTCCTCTCTCGGCGACTTCGGGCCACTGTGCCCTAGTTTTCGCACCAACCTCAACCCAACGCCCGAGAACCCTCGATGTACTCCAGTGATTGGTGGCGGAAATAGGTGTCGTATAACTGGGCGTAATGACCGCCTTGGCCCATCAACGATTCGTGCGTGCCTTCCTCGATGATGGTTCCGTGGTCCATGACAATGATCCGGTCAGCGTGCTTGACGGTGGACAGCCGGTGGGCGATGACGATGGCGGTGCGGTCACGCATGACGGTTTCCAGCCCCTCCTGGATCTGCGCCTCCGTGAACGGATCTACGCTGGCGGTGGCCTCATCCAGGATGAAGATCGCCGGGTCCTTGAGCAAGACGCGTGCCAGAGCCACCAATTGCCGTTGGCCCATCGAAAGATTGGCTCCCCGCTCGCCGGAATCGGTGTCCAGGCCCTGCGGCAGGCTGGCCAGCCACTGGCCACCGCCGACGGTCAGCGCGGCTTCGTGCACCGCCGCGTCGTTCGCTTCCAGGCAGCCGTAGCGGATGTTGTCCCGCACCGAGCCGGAAAACAGGAACGGCTCCTGCGGAACCAGGCCGATGTGCCGGCGATAGTGGCCCAGGTCCAGGCGACGGATATTCCGGCCATCGATCAGCAGCTCCCCGCCCTGGAACTCGTAGAAGCGTGCGATCAGGCGGGCCAGGCTGCTCTTGCCGGCGCCGGTGTGACCGACGAGGGCCACCGTTTCTTTGGGCTGGATTTCTAGCGAGAAGTCACGGAGCACGACCTCCTTGTCGGTGTAGGCAAACGTCAGATCGCGGAACTCGATGTGACCGCGCAACGCGGCATCGTGCGGTGGCCCGACCGGCTCTGCGGCTTCCTGCACCACCTTGGGCTCGGCATCGATCAGCGCGAACACCCGTTCGGCAGCGGACAACCCGTCCTGGAACTGGCTCCAGAACGACGCGATGTTCAGGAGCGGGAACCAGAAAAACCCGACGGCCTGCATGAACAGGTACCAATCGCCCGGACTGACAGCTCCGGTGCGCGTCGTCAGTCCGCCGGCGTAAACCAGCAGGGCCACACCGGCCCCCGATGCGATGCCGACGACCGGAAAGATCGAGTTAAGCGTCAAGCCCCGGCGCAGTCCCACCTCGTATGACTGCTCATTGGTGACTCGGAAGTCCTCATAGACGGCTTGCTCCTGCCGGAAGCTTTTGGCCACCATGATCCCGCTGACTGACTCTTGAATCTGGGCGTTGATCTTGGCTGTGATCCGGCGGGCTCGCTGAGTCACTGTTCGGGCGATCCGCCGGAAGCTGAGCGCCAGGACAGCAGCAATTGGGGCCATGCCGAGCAGCAACAGAGTCAACGGGACGCTTATCCGCAGCAGCCAGATCGACAAAATGAGGACGAGCAGAAGCTGACTGAGCAGGTCTGTGGCCAGGGTGACAACATTCGAGAAATCCTGCGTGTCGGACGTGACCCGGCTGACGATCCTGCCGGTCGGGTGCTCGTCAAAGAAGGAAAGGTCGTGCTGGATGTTCGCATCGAAGACGTCCTCCCGCAGTCGCAGCACGACGTTGCCCACGACTCGCGCGGAGAACCATTGCTGAATGTAGTTGAAGACCCACGCCGAAATCCCCAGCAGCATCACGCCTCCGGCGAGCAGTACCATCGTCCCGGTGGCCGGGTCGCTCTTCACCAGGTCAATGGCCTTGGAGATCAGAATTGGGCTGCCGGTGCCGGATGCCGAGTTCAGGGTGATGGCAACCGCTACCAGGATCATCTGCCGGCCATACGGCCGGAAATACCCGATGATCCGGGCGAGCAACTCTCTGTCGCTGTAGCTACGGTCGTAGGCCTCGGTCTCGAGGCCATCCATGATAAAGCCCATGCGTCCCTCTAAGGGAACTCCAAGAAAATAGGTAAGCGTTCAGGGACTACCCTGGAAACAGCTGCTTCAATCTCTTTTTTGCCACGAATTACACGAATTTTTTTGCTGTTTTCGTATCATCTCAATAATTCGGGGTGAGCAGAACGTCGCGCCCCCCTAACCCCCCAAAGTTGGGGGGTTAGGGGGGCCTGCCTGAGCAGTAACCTGGCAGGTTTATTTCTCTGGAAAAGCCTAATCATACCTCGCAAAAACCTGTCGATAATCTGGGCTTCTCGCCAGCAACTCCTCATGTGTTCCCTGATCCACCAGTTCGCCTCCGCGCAGAACCAGGATGCGGTCGGCCCAGCGGATCTGGCTGAGCCGATGGGTGATCAGGAAGGTCGTCCGCTCGTGGCTGATGCGGCGCATCGCGCGTTGGATCTGGTCCTCGGTGGCGCTGTCGATGGCGCTGGTGCTGTCATCCAGGATCAGGATGCGCGGGCTGGTGAGGAAGGCGCGGGCGATAGCGATCCGTTGGCGCTGCCCGCCGGAGAGCGTGACGCCGCGCTCGCCCACGGCGGTCTCGTAACCATCGCGGAAGCCCATGATGAAGTCATGCGCCTGCGCCTCACGGGCCGCCTGCTCTATCGCCTCCCGGCTGGCATCTGCGCAGCCAAAAGCGATGTTCTCGGACAGGGTTCGGGAGTAGAGGAAGATGTCCTGCTCGATCGTCGAGATCTGCGACCGCAACATCTCCATGCTCCAATCGCGCACGTCCACGCCGTCGATCAGCACACGGCCACTGTCCGCGTCGAATATCCGGTTGATCAAGCGGGTAAGCGTAGTCTTGCCTGAACCGGTTTGCCCCACGATGGCAACGGTCTCTCCCGGTCGAGCCGTGAAGCTGATGTTGCTTAGCACAGGGTTCTCGTTGTAGCCGAAGCCAACGTTATCGAAGGCCACTTCGCCCCGAATCGGCCTGGCGACGCCGGCCGGGTTCTCGTCCAGCTCCGTTTCCGCGTTGATCAACTCCAGAATCCGCCGGGCGCTGGCGATCCCGAGTTGCACCAGATCGAAGGAGAAGATGGAGATGAACGTGGGGAAGCGCAGGGTGCCGAGCAATCCCATGAAGGCGATCACACTGCCCAGGCTGATCGTGCCGCTGCGCCAAAGCAGCAGCGCGTGCAGGAAGCCGGCAGGCAAGGCCAGGCTGAACATCAGCATCGGCCAATAGCGGGCCTGTATCTCCCCTTGCCTGACGAAAAGGTCACGGACCCGGCTCGCGTTTTGGGTGAACTTGTCCCACTCGTACCGCTCCTGGACGTTCGCCTTGACGATTTCGACGCCGATGATCGCTTCGGCCAGACCGGCGTTCATCATCCCAAACTGCTCGCGCATGGCGATGCTGACCGGGCTGAGCCGGCGGTTGTAATCGTACACGGTGATCGCCAGCAAGACGACGAACGCGCAGGGGACCAGCAGTAGTTGGGGGTTCAGTCGCCAGATGAGGGTGACCGGCACGACCGTGGCCATCAGCGAATCGGTGATCAGCATGACGCCCGGACTGAGCATCAGGTTGAGCGCGCGCACGTCATTGGTCGTACGGGCCATGATGTCGCCGATGCGCTGGCGACCGTGGAACGCCTGGCTCTTGC
The DNA here is from genome assembly GCA_964508275.1 of uncultured Ardenticatenales bacterium. Lineage (GTDB taxonomy): Bacteria > Chloroflexota > Anaerolineae > Ardenticatenales > JAADHH01 > CAZDTE01. Next base: position 10,749 of record CAZDTE010000043.1, on the reverse strand, counting down.
CCAGCAGGCTGACGTACAGCTCGTCGCGGGCGTCTCGTTCGATTCGCTGCGCCGAGAACTCGATGCTGAAGTTGCGTGCCAACCCGGTAACGCCCTGCCCCACCCCAAACCCGACCACGGCGATGGCCAGGGCGAATAGGGAAGATCGCTCCCAGCCGGGAGTCACAATCACGTCAAACGCGCGGCCAATGTAGATCTGGATGTAGCTGTAGAACGTGTTGTTCAGGATCGCTGCTATGACCATCGCCAGCGGGAAGAAGGGGTAGCGGATGACATGAGACACGATCCAGCGGACCGGTCCGGAGCGGTTGTAGCGATATTCGTCCGCCAGCCTGAATTCTCGTTTGGCCACGGATTAACTCCAGGCCCCCAGATCCACGGAGATCTTCAGGGTCTCCGTGGGCGGCACAGTTGTTTCTGCTGGTGGCACGGGGGTGTCGGTGGGTGGCACCGGCGTGTCCGTCGGCGGCACGGGGGTATCGGTGGGTGGCACCGGCGTATCAGTCGGTGGCACAGGGGTGTCGGTCGGTGGCACAGGGGTGTCGGTCGGCGGCACTGGCGTGTCCGTCGGCGGCACCGGCGTGTCCGTCGGCGGCAC
>CAZDTE010000043.1:6655-10051 GCA_964508275.1 uncultured Ardenticatenales bacterium | reverse complement strand
GGCGTGTCCGTCGGCGGCACCGGCGTGTCCGTCGGCGGCACGGGGGTATCGGTGGGTGGGACCGGCGTGTCCGTCGGCGGGACCGGCGTGTCTGTCGGTGGGACGGGGGTATCGGTGGGCGGGACCGGCGTGGGGCTGTCTGTCGCCGTCGGCGGCGGCGTGTCCGTAGGCTGTGGCTTTGGCGTGTTCGTGGGCGGGACCGGCGTTGCCGTCACAGACGGTGCGACCGTCTTGGTTGGCAGGCCCGTGGTCGGCGTTGCCGAAGGCGTGGCGGTCCAGGAAGGAGCCGGCGTCCGCGTCGGAGGCGGCGTCCTGGTGGGGAATGATGTGGCGCTGGGCACCGGCGTTCGAGATGCTGGCCGGAAGGGGGTGCGCGTGGGCGGTGGTGTGCTGGTCGCCGCTTTTGTTGCGGTCGGCGGCGGCGCTACCGTCCGGGTTGAAGGTGGGGCGGGCGTCTCGACGGGCTGAGCCGTGACTGTGCGTCCCGGCACGGCAGACCCGCCTCCGGGTGACGGCCTGGGCGTGGGCAGGTTGGGACTGGGCGCGATCGCCAGCGCCACCAGGCCAACACCGTAGCAGGGCAGGGTCAGCAAGGTGATGGAAATAAACAGCCCGTACATCGCGCGGCGACGTTCGGGCAGCGTGTCATACCAGCGCCTGAATAAGCTCATTTCGGATTCTACTGCTGTGACTGGCTAGAAAGAGGATAGCGGCCCTTTTCTCAAGCATGGATTATACACCGCTTTCTGCAATCCGGCAATTGCCGGGAGAGGGACCGTGGTTTTCGGATGGCGAAATCATGAACACGCTTTCCACCGCAAGAGAGACTCTGCCGCTGTGATACAGTGATTGACAAGCACCAGCCTGTGTGTTAGAATAGCCTGTGAAAGGGCAAGCCAAGAATGGCCACCGGCAAGATGACTGCTTCATCCCGAACTGCACAAGGCCCGTCAAGACAGGAGAAGTAAAGCGCTTCATGGCCTTAAACAATCCATAGCGCGGCCAGGCCGCAACCAACCTTTCTGGTCATGGCGCGGGCCTGTCTGCAGCAGACAGACAGAAACAGCGAAGCAATACCCAACCCAGGAGGAGACTGCTTCGCTTCGTTCGCAATAACGTGTCCGACATCATTTTCGCACACAACGCAAATGTCGTAGGGTAATTCTAAGCAAAGACACCCAACATTCCTTCGAGGAGGCATTGGATGAAAACGTACAAGGTGGTCGATCTGCGCAACGTTGCCTTGCTGGGGCACGGAGGTTCTGGGAAAACGTCACTGGCCGAGGCCGTGCTCTTCAGTGTGGAGGCCACGTCGCGGCTCGGCAGGATTGAGGATGGGAATACTGTCTCGGACTACGATCCAGAAGAAATCCGGCGACACATATCGATCAACACATCCATCTTGCCGTGCGAAACCGAACGAGTCAAGATCAATCTGTTGGACGCTCCGGGATACGCCGACTTCGTGGGCGATGTGCAAGCAACGATCCGTGTTGCTGACGGTGCGGTTGTGGTGGTTGATGCCGTTTCCGGTGTAGAGGTGGGTACAGAGCTGCACTGGGAGTACGCCGACGAACGGAATCTGCCGCGCCTGGTCTACGTGAACAAGACGGATCGCGATAACGCCAGCTTCAGCCGCACAGTGGAGAACATACGGGAAACGTTTGCCGCCAACGTGGTCCCGATACATCTTCCCATAGGCAAGGAAGCAGCGTTCGAGGGAATCGTTGACGTCGTGCGCAAGAGAGCCCAGATGGGCGACGGCAGCGAATCAGACATCCCAGCGGAATTGCAGGCGGAAGCCGACGAGGCTTACCAACAACTGGTGGAGGCCGCCGCGGAGTCTGATGACGAACTGATCATGAAGTACCTGGAGGGTGAGGACCTCACCGAGGCGGAAGTCTGGAGAGGGTTGCGTACCAGCGTGGCCGCTGGTTCGATCATCCCTGCGCTATGTGGGTCCGCTACGCAGAATATCGGGGTGAAGCCACTCCTGTGGGCGATCGAGGAATTGCTACCCTCCCCCTTCAACACACCAATTGAAGTCGCCGACCCGCTTGCCTTTGGGGATACGGCGGATTTGCAGCCGGTAGACGCTGCTCCGCTGGCCACATTGATCTTTAAGACGATGGCAGATCCGTTTGTGGGCAAGTTGACCTACTTCCGTGTCTTCTCAGGGGCCTTGGAATCGGACTCTCGCGTTTTCAATCCCCGCTTGGGCCGGGAGGAGCGAATCGGGCAATTGTATCGCATCATTGGAAAGGAACAGATCCCTGTGCAGCGTGTTGGCCCCGGAGACATTGGCGGCGTTGCCAAGCTCAGCGCCACAATCACCGGAGATACACTGTGTGATAAGGGCCAACCCGTCATTCTGGAAGGCATACGGTTTCCGCATCCTGTCTACTCTGTCGCCATCACACCGAAATCACAGCCCGACCTGGACAAACTCAGCTCGGCACTGACCCGCCTCCTCGAGGAGGACCCAACGCTGACCGTAGAACGCGAACAGTCCACCGGCGAGACGATCCTCTCCGGCATGGGAGAGTCGCACATCGACGTGGCCGTTCAGCGCTTGCAGCAAAAGTTCGGTGTCTCGATTGCCACCGACATCCCCAAGGTTCCCTACCTGGAGACGATCACGCAGACGGTTTCGGCGCATGGCCGGCACAAAAAGCAAACCGGTGGGCGGGGACAGTTCGGGGACGTGCATATCCGGTTCGAACCGCAGCCTCGGGGCGCTGGGTTCGAGTTCGTGGATGAGATCTTCGGAGGTTCGGTGCCTCGGAACTTCATACCGGCCGTTGAGAAAGGGCTGCGCGAAATCGTGGGTAACGGTGTGCTTGCCGGCTACCCAACGGTGGACATTCGGGCGGCTCTGTATGATGGCTCCTATCACTCGGTTGATTCGTCCGAAATCGCCTTCAAGCTGGCTGCGCACCTGGCCTTTAGGCAGGCAATCCCAGAAGGCAAACCGGTGTTGCTGGAGCCGATCATGTCGGTGAGGATCATCGTGCCGGATCAGTTCATGGGCGATATTCTCGGCGATTTGAACACCCGACGCGCGCGGGTGCAAGGCATGGAACAGGAACGGGGCAAGGCAGCGGTCACCGCACTGGCTCCACTGGCCGAGATGCAGCGCTACGCTACCGATCTCCGGTCCATGACCCAGGGGCGGGGATATTTCTCGATGGAGATGGATCACTACGATGTGGTGCCCGACTACATCGCCCAGACGGTCATTGCGAAGGCGAAGGAGGAGGAGCAGTAGCCTAGCCGCCGCCTTGCAACCCCTCCGCGCGCTCGCCGAAGGTCTCTGACCGAGGGGAGACTTCACGGGCTCGGTCGGCAGACGCCTGCCCGTTCGGGCCGATCGCCTGCCCGTTCGGGCCGATCGCC
>CAZDTE010000043.1:0-6555 GCA_964508275.1 uncultured Ardenticatenales bacterium | reverse complement strand
CGCCTGCCCGTTCGGGCCGATCGCCTGCCCGTTCGGGCCGATCGCCCAGCAGTGGACGCGCTGTTTTCATAGCAGCCATTCGGACGGGCTGAGTCTGTTCGCGACTCCCTGACGTGTGGCTGCGAGTTAGCGCGGTATGCCCATCACCCGCAACATGATGCCGATCAAGCTATGCAATACCCGTTTACTGGCCGTCAACTGCGTTGCGTAGCTCATATCCCGGTCATAGGCAGCGATGGCCTCGAGCCAACGCCCCAGGCGTAGGTATGTCCGGGCCAGCAGTTGCCACGTGCCCACGGCGCGTTCGGGCTTTCCCATCTCGCCGAAGATGTCCACCGCGCGCTCCAGATAGCCGGCCGCGCGTTCGAAGTCTCCCTGGTGGATCAACAGATTGCCGAGGTTGCCAAAGGCCACGGCCTGGCCTTCCATCTCGCCCAAAGATGTGAATAGGTTCAGGCTTTCTTCAAATGCCTGCTGCGCCTTCTCCATCTGACCCATCTGCTGGTGGGCCACGCCCAAGTTGGAGAGCATTTCCGCCTCCCCGTGCTGGTCTCCCATCTGCTGAAGCACACGGCGAGCCTCGGTGAAGGCTGCGACGGCTGTTTCGTACCTGCCTTCCTGGTAGGACGACATGCCCCGTGATTTGATCTCTTCTGCCATGATGGGATTCTCTCCCCGTTACCACCGGGCTGGGTGCCGCCCCTTCGCTAAGGAGCTGTAGTGACGAGACGACTGGCCGTCGGAGTCGACAAGGGCACGCACAACACCACGCGAGTGCCTTTCCCCGGCTCCGCGTCGATCGTCAGCCAACCATCGAGGAGTTCGGCTCGCTCCTTCATATTCAATAGCCCCAAGCTGTCTCGCTCCGTGTACTCATTCTCGACAACGAGCAGATCGAACCCAGTGCCGTCGTCCTCCACCACCACTTCCAGATCATTCCTTGTGCAAACCAGATGGATGGAAATGTGGCTGCCTTGGGCGTGCTTTCGGCTATTGGTCACGGCTTCTTGCACGATGGCAAAAACGGTCTTCTCAATTCGTTGATCGAAGCGGCGCAGGTCCGAATCAATGTGCAAATCCACCTCCGGGCCGTGGCCAGCTTCGTGCAATCGCTCAACGTAGCTCTCCAGCGCGGCGACCAGGCCTCGCGTTTCCAGAACTATCGGACGCAGTTCAAACAGCAACGTACGAGTCTGGCGGGTGGCCGTACGAACCATATCCGCCATCACGTCCAACTCATCCGGGAGTCTGCTGGGGTCATGCCTTAACAGACGTTTGGCATGTTCGATGTTCATGGCGATGGCCGCTAGGAGTTGAACGGCGCCGTCGTGCAGATCCCGAGCCAACTCGCGCCGCACGTCTTCCTGGGCCCTGATGATCCGATCTCGCTCCTCCCGGAGGCTGCGGTACAATCGTGCGTTCTCTATGGCAATGGCCGCCTGCCCGGCCAGGGCGTGCAACATACGGGCATCGTTCGCGCCGAAGCCGGCGGCCCTCTTCTTGTTAAGCACCTGCAGAACGCCAATCGGCTTGCCCTTGATCTGCATCGGTACACAGAGGATAGACCGGGTCTGAAACCCCGTCTTTTGGTCCACAGAACGATTGAACCGGGCGTCGGCGGCGGGGTCGTTAGCAATCACCGATTCGTTGTGCGAGAACACCCAACCGGCAATGCCTTTGTTCTTTGGCATGCGATACTGGCGCAATTCCTGTTCCGTGGAGCCGTGGGTGATCTCGAACACGAGATCGTCGGTCTCAGCGTCCAGGAGCATAAGCGTGCTGGCTTCGGCTCCCAGCACTTGTGCTGCGACCACCATCGTTTCTTGCAGGAGATCCTGCAATTCAAGTGTGGAGGAGAGGGCCCGCACGATTTCGTTCAGCGTATCCATCTGGCGGACCCACTTCTGGGCGGCCAATCGCTTTCGTTGCCCGTCGAGGATGCCCGCCAGTGCGCAGGCCCAGGTCGTGACTTCCGCGCGGTGATCAAGAAAAGGGTGGCGTTTAGGCAGCTGGATCGCGAGAAAGCCCCTGGGTTGCGTGTCGGAAGCCAAGGGAATGGCCAGCAGAGAGTTGGAAGCGGAAAGGGCGTGGACGGCCCAATCCCCGAGCGCCGGCAGCGGGCCACTCGACTTCAGGGTCTTCAGCCACTCGGCTGCGAGAGCAGCGGCCTCAGCGACCAAATTTCCCGCCCAGTACACCTCCTCGTCCCGGTCGAGGAGGGCCACTTCGGCGGCCTGCGCTTGCACGCCGGTCAGAATGTGCGACAGGAGCACGGAAACGCTCTGCGCAGGATCGGAGAGTGTGGAGATCTCCGCCAGCGCCGTCAACATGGCGGTGGAAATGGCTGGCCACGGATCTTGCTGGTCAGGAGACATTGTCGGTCCCGTTGGCGGAAGGCAACGCCTGCTCCACCACAACCGACAGGATGGCGATCAGCTTCTGAGCGTCGACAGGAGAAAGGGCGCGGAGTTGCACAGCCGCTCGGAGGTAGGGCAGGTTTCTCGTGTCCAGCGCAAACTGCCGCACCTCTTGCGGGAGGGAATCCCGGTCGTCGTCAACTCGTTCTGCCTCGTGGGGCAGGAGTTGGCGCATGGGGATGTCCAACACTTCGGCAAGTTGGACTAGGTGAGCTGCCGAGGGGTGGCGCTTGCCGCGCTCGTACAGCGAGATGATGCGCGCCGAGCTGTCTATGCGGGCTGCCAGTTGTGCCTGGGTGAGTTTTGCCCGTTCCCTGGCTTCACGGAGGTGTCGCATCACCAGCTGTTTTTGATCTTCGGCCTGCTTCAGTTGGCTGCGCTTGTCGTCCAGGTCGGTCAGCGTGATGCTTTCGTCGAAGAAATAGTCAATCGGGACATCTAGAAAATGGGCCAGCGCGATCAGCTCGGGCATGGAGATGTCTTCGTCCCCGGCCTCAATCCGCTTCAGCGCCTTTGGGGAGCGACCGATGGCGGCGGCCGCGGCCTTTGCGGACTTGCCTGCTTGCTCTCGAGCGGCCCGGATCAACACCCCGATGATCTTGCGACGGGTCATTGTCTCCGACAAGCTGGTCATGTCCTTCTCCCAGGCCCACGAGTTGGGCGATAGCGTCTCATTGTGCTGGTGCGCCTGCTACGACGGAGATTCTGGCACGAAGGCGAAAGTATTGACCTGCCCTGGATCTCGCCCTCGGGGGGATGGCAGGTGTGCAGGCGATCTCTCCTGTCAGCCCCGCCACATTATATCACAGGTCCCATGATCGGACAACTTCTGCCCGTCGCAGGGGGAGTTATCACCCGTTCTCAGAACGCTTGTACCCAGTTCGTGCCCGTAATGATGGAGCAGGCCATCAGGATGAAAATGATCAGGAGAATCACACCACAGCCACAACCGCTGCACGAACAACCCCGCCCAAAACCAAAGCGGGATTCCAACCATTCGAAGGCGGTGGTGAGCAGCAACAGTTGCAGCAAGCCCCCCAGACATCCGGTATCCCTGTCGTTCATGAGTAGCCTCCATGTATGAAGTCTGCTATCGCGTTTCCACTATCGTACTACGAGTGCGCTTGTACCAGGGTTGCGGCTGCTCGGCGGCTCGCGTTATCGGCCTTTCCACCAATCCTTCCGGGACCGGGGATCGAGGAAGGAGCCGTAGTCTCGAATGGCGATGCCGATTGCGTTGCCCTGGGCGCGGCCAATGGCCTGTCCGGCGCGAAGTGCGGGCAAATGCCCGCGGCCGGCGCTGTTCGCGGACCGGTAGAGCGACAACAATTGCGGTTCTACGCAGACATCTTCAACGTGCAGCGTGTAACCGGCAACGACGTTGTCATCGCGGGTGTACTTTAGCGTGACGCGGCCGGTGTCAGCATACAACACCAGTACTTCGTATCCACTGCCGATTGAATAGCCGGAAGATGGCGTGTGAATCGTCTCGCCGGGCGTCGTGGTCAGGCCGGTCAGGGTCACCTCCGGATTGGTGAGCAGGTCGCCGCGACAGTTGCATCCCCAGTCCCAGTCGTAAACCCGATTCGCGGCACTGAACTGACCTGTCCGCTTGTCGGCGAACAAGCCGGGCAATTGCGGGGCGTTCGGGTCGGTCGCGCCGCTGATGTCCACCAGCCCCAGGTAGGCGGTGGTCGGCGCGTAGCTTCGCAAAGCCAGGTTCAGGTCCGCGTGGTTCTCCGCCGGCCTGTCGGCCGGAGGCGGGTTCACGGACAACGTGCCGTAACTCTCGCCGGGGATTGGCGCACAAGCCCCGCTTCCTCCTACCACGAGCGGGAGGCGCACGTAAGTTGTCATCGCCGCCGTGGCGTGAATGTCCGCGGCAGTCACCGGTTCTGCCGCGCGCCCTGCGCTCATGCTGCCTGCGGTCTGCGCCGGCCATCCCAACAGAACCAGACTCCATGTGCAGAACACGAAGCTGGTGGACAGCACCACCCTTTTGCGGAATTGCGTACTCGAAGCCATGGCAACTTATCTTACCACAGCTTCCGCGCAGCGGCAAGCCGATCGTCGCGCCAAGTCGGCGCGTGGCCCTGGTCCCACACCAACGGACTATTGACGATCTCCCCGAACTGAGGTATCATGTATGTGGCTGGCATCCCCCCTTGCAGAATCGGTCGAAGTGGAATTGGAACACAGAAGGGCGACGTGTTCTGCCAGCCTCTATCCAGCGCCCTCCATCTGGCGTGTCGCGGAGTTACTGAAATGAACAGAAACAGCGAAGTCAGCCGGCGCGATCTCTTGAAGGCGACGGTGGCGACAACGGCCACGGCCGTTGCCGCTCCCCTGATTCGACCGGGAGTCGCCGCCGCCGATCCCCCTCCACCGGTCATGCGGTCACGCGAAGCGGCGACCGTCCGCACGGTTGGCCTGCCACCGTTGCCAGACCTGGCGGTTATCGCCCTGAATCGGATGGCCTTTGGCCCTCGACCGGGCGATCTGGAGGAGTTCCACAGTTTGGGCCCCACCCCGGAAGCCCAGTTGCAGGCGTTCGTGGACCAGCAACTCGCCCCCGAAGCGATTGACGACAGCGAGTGCGATTCCAGGATAGCGGCCGCCAACCTGACCACACTCGACAAAACGTTGGAGCAGCTCTGGGCCGATCACGTGGTCAACAACAACGGCAGCGGGAATGTGCGCATGCAGCCGGTTCGTGAGACGGAAGTGGCCACCTGGATCCGCGCCGTCTACAGCCGCCGGCAACTGGTGGAAGTGCTGGCCGATTTCTGGCACAATCACTTCAACGTCTACGGCTGGCACTACTACGCCGGTCCTGTCTTCGTACACTACGATCGGGATGTAATCCGGGGCCACATGCTGGGAAACTTCCGCCAAATGCTAGAGTCCGTGGCCACCAGCACCGCCATGCTCTTCTACCTCGACAATTACATCAATTCGCGGGCGGGACCGAACGAGAATTACGCACGGGAACTCATGGAGCTGCACACGCTGGGCGCAGAAAACTACCTGGGCATCCTAGACCAGCGTGATGTGCCGGGCTTCGACGAAGGCGCACCAATCGGTTACGTGGATGGGGATGTGTACGAAGCCGCCCGCTGCTTCACCGGCTGGCGCGTGGACTACAGCTATTGGGAACCGGGGGTAGGGCAGAGTGGCACGTTCCTCTATTACGATGCCTGGCATGATCGTTTCCAGAAGACGGTTCTGGGCAAGTATCTCCCGCACGATCAGCCGCCGATGCAGGACGGGTTGGCTGTGTTGGACGCGGTGGCCACACATCCGGGCACCGGTCGCCACATCGCACGCAAGCTTTGCCGCCGCCTGATCGGCGACGATCCGCCGCAAGCGGCGGTGGATGCCGCCGCTGCCGTGTTCAATGCCCAGACAGACGCTCCCGACCAACTCGCCCAGGTCGTACGCACCGTCCTGTTGTCGGAAGCGTTCCGCACCTCCTGGGCCGAGAAGATCAAGCGCCCACTCGAGGCGACGGCCGCCATGCTGCGGGCCACCGCCGCCGACTTCACGCCAACGGACACCTTTTCGTGGCACTTTGGCCGGGCAGGACAGGGCCTGTTTCAGTGGGTCCCGCCAAACGGTTATCCGGACCGCAAGGAGAATTGGGATGGCACGACGTCACTCCTGGAGCGGTGGCGACTCTGTAACCGCTTGATCGAAGGGGGCGTCGAGGGCACGACGATCGACACGTTGAGTCAGATGCCGGCTACCATCCGCACTCCCAACGCCATCGCCGATTTCTGGATAGCGCGACTGCTCGGGCGAGCGATGAACGCCAAGGACCGCCAGGAGATAGTGGACTTTATCGCTCAGGGGCGCAACGCCGACTACGATCTGCCCACGGAGCAGATCAACGACCGGCTGCCGCGCATGGTGGCCCTCATCCTGATGGCTCCTGATTTTCAGTGGCGCTAGGTTGCGACCCAGCACGTCATGGCGAGACGCGAAACACCGGAGTCTGCCTGGCGAAAGCGGGTCAAGATGCTCGCCTCGCTCCCAAAGCGTGCCGGGCATGAAAGGAAGACGTGATGACAGAGCGGACGTGCACCCGCCGTAGTTTCGTGAAGGGCTGTTCGGCAACGATTGCCGCGCTGGCCAGCTC
>CAZDTE010000042.1:0-23013 GCA_964508275.1 uncultured Ardenticatenales bacterium | reverse complement strand
TGCTCCCCCAGAATTGGGGGCCGGGGGGCGTTCCCCAAGTTATTGAGATGATACCCACGATACTTGCAAAGCAGTGACCATAAGCGGCTGCTTGCCACGAAGGATGAAAATTGGGCCGTCGTTGCGAGGGCGCGAAGCAACCTCCACATCCCGATAGGAGGATTGCGCGGACGCCCGCCGCCCGCCGCCCCTAACGGGGCTCGCAATGACGAAACGGGCGCGCTATTTTCATACCAGGGCAAGGCGCAACCGCGCCATTCGCATACTACTATAGCACATCGGAACCTCGTTGTCCGTAAACCCACCGTAAATCTCTCGTAAACCTTTCGTAAGGGAGAGAGTTGCCGGTTTTGGGTTGCGTATTGCGCGGTGCGTGCCCTGTCATTCCACGCACCACGCAATACGCGACCCGTTTGTTGTCGTCCTTGGTGGCGTGCGACCGCCAGGGTGCGGCCCTACACCGACGCGTGTCTTTACGCAAGATTCACGGAAGGTTTACGCCGACCTTACTGACGGATCGGCCGCTTTATGGTTTACTGGTAACCAGCAGGTAGCTGGCGGCGAATAGCGAACGGCGTGTGGCGAATGACGAACAGCGTACGGCAAATGGAAAATACAGAGACGTCGCTTGGTACACGGCGAACGGCTGGCAGATTCCCGCCCGATAGCCGCCATAGGCTGTCGGCTATCGGCTTTGCCTTCGGCATTCTGCTACTCACCGGCTGCACCATCACGGTGCGCCGAACACCCCCACAGGCCCGGCGTGCTATTGCTACCCCCCAAGCCAGCGGTCAGCGGATCGCCTCGGCAGACGCAAATGCGATACGGGTATTGGCGACTGCTACAGGGACACCGGTTGTGTCCACCGATCCGGAGAGACCGGCGACGACCGCCTCACCGGCGGAAACCCCGTCGGTCGGTGAACGATCGGTCTCCCAGCAGACCGCTGTTGTGGATTCTGCGCCACCGGCGCAGCCTGCGCCACCAGCGCAATCCACCTTGGAAAACCCCACACCCCCCGCTGTGCACCAGCACCCAAGCGGTAGCACGCCGGCGCCACCCACACGAACGCCACCATCGAGAGCCAACGAGCCGCTCCTCGCCACAGCCACTCGCGCGGTGCGGCCGCCCACTTCCGAACCGGTGGTCCACGAGGAACAACCGGCGGTTACGAACGTCTCCGACGCCGATCCACAAGCCAGTGAGGCGGATTCTCCGGCACCGCTGCCGACGCGGCCCCTGCCGACGCGGCCCCGGCCGACGCAAACGCAAGCGCCCACGGCGACACCGCCGGCAACCGTGGCCGCAACCCACACGCCGCGACCGACGGCCACGCAACAGAAAGATCAGCCGCATGAGCCAGAGCCTACGCGCACCCTGCCCGACCCGGCTGCCGCCAGCGCCGCCCCATCATTCGCCGGCGGCGACACCCAAGCGCCCGCTTCCGATCAGCACGAGAGTGGGGAGCGCCCACGCCCCCCGGCCCAGGAAAACGTGCCGGCCGCGCCTGCGGTCGCCGGACCGGGGTTGGATGAAAGCTCTGGCCAGGCCATGTTGTCGGGACACCGGGTCGTCAAGCCACAAGCCCGCCCGGCAGGCAAGCCGGCTCTCCCGCCGGGGATACTCTACAACCAGTCCGACTTCCTGCCATCGGACACCCAAACGGAGTACCCCACACTGGGCCCGTTGGGGGCTGAGAACAAGGACGTTGAGTGGAGTCACTGGCGTTCGGAGATGAGCAGTTTCTTACGGAACGCGAGCCAGCTGGCGGTCACGCTCCTGGATGGCCAGCAAATACAGAAGCCGACCATTGCCGGACTCATGCTGACGGGCGGAGCGCCGGCCAACTGGTCGCCGACGTACGGCAACGGCGGCGTCACCTGGGACCTCGGAACCGATTTCACTCCCCAGACCGTTTACGATCAGATGGGCGTTTCCACCGGCTACATCCTGGACCCCGGTTGCGGCAAGACGGCGGTGATGCCACGCTACGACGATCCGCGCTGGCAACAGGCCCTCTTTGATGCCATCCTGGACATGGGCCAGCAATACAACAACGATTCCCGTTTGAGTGCCGTCGAAGTCAACTCCGGATTCGATGGCGAGCCTCAGCCGACTAAGGACATGGAAGGCTGCAACTTCAGCCAGGCCGCTGCGCAGATCATTTCGCCGACAGAGTGGCGACTCTTCATGTACGGCCTGATCGATGCCCACGCGGCTGCTTTCCCAGGCAAGCCGGTGTACGTGCAGCTCTTCTGGTTGGATCGCGATGCGGCGGAATACGCCATCAGCCGGGGGGTGGGGATAAAGTTCAACTCGCTGACCGACGACGCCAACTACTTCTACAATTACGATAGCTCGGGCAATCCGGAAGGTAGTGGCTTCGGCATGATCCGCATCGCCCAAGACATTGGCGCGCGCACGTACCTGGCCTTCGAGTCGGGCGCTCCGTGGAAGCCGTTTCCCGACTCCCACGTCTACTTTGCATACCTGGCCGCTCTCTCCACCCACCCAGACTTCATCGACTCCTTTCGGTCGTGGAACGAAGGGCTCGCGGCTGCCGGCGGATCTGCGTACTCGCCGGGCACTCCGTTGAACTTCATCCAATCCCACCTCGGCGTCACGCTAGAGACGACGCCAGACGTGTGGGTGGCCTTGCGCGATACCGACTACGACGAGTGCGACGGCGTGCGCTGCTACACCGGCTACCGGGGCGATTGGAGTTTCTGGTTGCACCGGCGCAACGACCTGCCCGAAAACGACACCGTGGTGGTCGGACTGACCGGTACTGACACCTGGACCGGCATTCCCGGAGAGGCCCGCAACCAGGTCTACGCCCGCAGGGCTCGTCGCACCGACGAGGCAAACGGCCAGCATTACATGTCGTTCGCTGTGGACGATGGCTACCCGTTCGCCGGCCAGAAACCGCGTTCGGTGCCGGGGGGTCGGGCCGGCTACCGGTTGACCCTCATTTACCTCGATAAAGGCACCGACACGCTTTCGGTCGAGTACAAGGACTTCAGCGGCCACACACAAGCGGTGGGTTTGACGAAGACGAACACGAACATGTTCACAAGCCACACCTGGACGCTGAACGATGCGTACTTCAGCAACAACATGCCCGGCGGGACAGACTTCCGGCTGAACGCCAACGGCGATGGCGACGAAACGATCCACATGGTCCAGGTCGCCGGGTTCTGGGGCACGACCCTACCCACCGAGACGCCCGGCCCCACGGTGACGCCACCGCCGACGGCAACGCCGTTGCCCACGTCCACGCCTCTGCCAACGTGGACGCTGTCGCCGACACCGGGGCCGTCCCAAACGCCAACGAAGACGCCCACCGTGACACCCTCCCCAACGCTGACGCTGTCAGCGACCGCCACGGCCACGCCGACTCATACACCGACCGAGACACCGTCGCCAACGGCCACACCCACCGTGACCGATACGCCCGGCCCGACGGCCACGCCGCTTGTGGTCGAGACCGCTCTCGACTCGACCGCGCTACTCGATACGGACATCAACCGCTGGAATCCGGATACGAACTTCGTCACGAACGCCAACCTGCGAGTGCGCCCCAGCGATTTCAGTACCCTGCTGCAATTCGATCTCTCGCAGATTCCCGCAAACGCCGTGATCGAGAACGCGGAGATCGACTTGTGGGTGTACTATCGCAGCGAGCAATCGCCGACGACGGTTCAAGCCTTCCGCATGTTGCGGCCTTGGGACGGTGTGGCGACCACATGGAACCACGCCACGTCCGGCCAGGCCTGGGCCGAGCCGGGTGCCGAAGGGTCCGGGACAGATCGCGCCTCCTCGCCGGAAGGCCAGGCGGTGCTCGACAGCACAGACAAGTGGGTGTCGATCCTGGTCACGAACATGACCCAGCAGTGGGTCTGGGACTCGAGCCAGAACTTCGGCGTCCTGCTGCGCGGGGCGGACAGCGGGGAGGTGTTGTACTACCTGGCCAGCGCCGACAGCCCGAACAACCGGCCACGGCTGCGCTTGCGCTACAACTACCAGCCGACTCCCACCCCCAGTCCGACGCACACGGCCACGGCGACGTACACCAACACCCCGTCGCCGACCGCGACCACGACGAACACGCTGACACCCACGATGACGCCCACCGTGACGCGGACGCCATCGCCGAAGCCTACGAACACGCCGGCGCCGACCAGCACCCCACGTCCCACAGACACGCCGGCACCGACCAGCACGCCCGTGCCCACGAACACGCCGGTGCCGTCGGAGACGCCCACGCCGACCTACACACCGACGCAAACGCCAACCAAGACGCCACCGCCCACCGCCACTTCCGCCGGTAGCATCCAGGCCGCGTCGGTGAACACCGTGGCGTCGCCGACCCCCACGACCGCAGCGGTTCCGCCCACGCTGACGAGCACGCCCACCGCGACGGAGACCGTCGCCCGCGTGCCGTCGCCAACTCCATCGCCGACCCCCACGACCGCAGACGGCGATGGCAGCGGCGGCCACCTGGCCGCTCCCATCGAGCCCTCCGAGGGACAGGACATGTTGATCAACGGCGACTTCGAAAGTGACGGCGGTTGGGCTACAGCTCCGGAAGCTACCGTCCAACCCCAACTGTCGAAGCAAATCGTTCACTCCGGCGAGAACGCCATAGCCTTGGGGCTGGACAGCGAGGAACGACAGTTGTACAGCTATTCCGCCGTTGCGCAGGAGGTGGCCGTCCCGGCTGACGCGCAGGAAGCCGAACTCTCCTTCTGGTTCTACCCCAGCTCCACCGACGAAGCGGGGGATGTGCAATACGTCTTGGTGAAGGACGAAGAAGGTAACGAGATGCCCGTGCTGCGGGTACGTTCCGGGGAGGAGGCGTGGCAACACGCCTCGCTTTCGCTGGCCGAGTACGCCGGCCAGACAGTTTCAATTCAAATTGGCGTCTTCAACGACGGGCAGGCTGGCGTCACCAGCATGGTCGTGGACGACATTTCCCTCCGCGTTCGTGCTCCCTCCGTTTCCGGCGACGGAACATCATCCGCGCAGGCGGCCCTCACAGCTACGCCCACCCCGACACCCGACGAAATGGCAGACGAGAGCGCCGGCAACACCCCACCCTTCCGCCATCTGGCTCTCTGGACAGGCGGCATTGCCCTGCTGTTCCTCGTTCCGCTCCTCTTGCTCGCCTTGTAACGAAGCCTACGTCCCGCCTTCACTGCGCGCCACGCCACTCGGATTTCCACCGAATCGTATACACAACTCCGCCGCTATCCCACTTGGCAAATGCGACCAGCAGTGTTAGAATATGCGCGGCAGCCTTGCGCCGCGCAGGTCGTACATCATCCCGGCCGTGAGCAGCAGTACAGCCATGATGCCGAAGCCGGTGGCCAACGGTGCCCAGGGGGCCGGCAGGAGCAGCACCCACGCGTGGGTCAGGCGAGAGAGTCCCGCCAGGCCGTAGGCGACAGCGACGACGACTCGCCCTCGCTCGTTCCGCCCCCACAACCAGGCCATAGCCGGGAGGATGAGCGTGTGGTTATATCGCTCGGTGTGCGGGAACAGGAGCAACGTGAACAGCAGCCAGAGGTAGAACGCGCCCTCGATCTGAGCCGGTCCCGATCGCCAGATGGCTGATAGGACCGCCAGCGCAAGAACAGCAAGCAGGCTGTAGCCAGCCCAGCGCAAGGTCGCTGCCGAGATCTCCCACGGGGGATCCCACGTGACTGGCTGGTCTTCGGTCACGGTCAGGCCCGATGTGCCGAATTGCTGGGCGCGACCCATCCGGTCGAGCCAGGCCACCAGCGATTGGTCGTCGACGCTGGCCCGTTCCGTGGCGCGGGTCACGCGGGCCGGAAGCTGATCGAACCAGTAGGCCTGATTGGCGGCCGGCGCGGCGACGTAGACCAGCCCGAAACCGATGGCCGTCGCCAAGAACGCGAGGCTCACGAGACGCCACCGGCGGAGGGGAAACAAGCCGCCCAACCAAACCAGAGGATACAGCTTGGCGCCGGTCGCCAACGCCACAGCGAGCGCACCCGCCACGTCCGATCTGGGCGCATGTCGCGGCAATGCCCGGCCGACCACCAGCGCCATCGCCAGCAGCAACGTGCTGGTCTGGCCCAGCGTCAGATCGAGGAAGACCGGGCCAAACGTGATCACGGCGATCAACGTGGCGACCCGCGCGCGCCGGCCGGTCACGCCGGCGACTTGGGCCAACGCGTGCGTGCTCCACAGGATGAGGGCGCCATTCACCAGGAGCCAGGCCCAGGCCGCCGCCGGAAAACGGAGGGCCGTAAACGGCTGGAGCACGCACGGCCAGATCGGCGGGTTGAAGATGGGCGGGGGGCGTAACGAGAGACCGGCAGTGCTCCGCAGCCGCTCAATGAGTGTCGCAGGCACGTCGTACGGCTCCAGGCCCAACCGCATGGCCCAGGCGCTGGCATAGAACCCGGAGAAATCGAGCAGCCTGGGGTAGGGAAAGAAGGTGCTCAGACGCAACACCGCTGTGCCCACGTGAATGAACGCGCCGGCAGCCGCGATGAACAGCCAGGACAACTTGCGTCGATCCATGTGCATATTGTACACTATTCAGCGGGTCGTGGCAATCGCGCCGAGCCTGACCCGTAGCGCCGGAATCCCTGTTCCGGCGGCTACCCAGCAAACGAGGTGTTTGGTGCCCGAAGGCGTTTTGACTCTCATGTTCTCGGTGACCGGAAGCCTGGCCGCCTACCGCCGAGCCGGCGTGTATGACCGGTTTCGGCAGATGCTCCGTCGGTACACGCGCTCGTTCGAGCGAGTTTTCGTGTGCACGTTCGACACCGGTGATTGGACCGACGATCTGGCCGTGCCTGGCGCGATCCACTGCGGTATGCCGGCCGTGCCATTTCGCTCGGCCCTGTTCCATCTGGCGATCCCGTTTCTGCACCGCCGCCTGCGTGACACCAGCGTTGTGCGCACCTTCAACATCACCGGTGCGCTGCCCGGCCTGACCCTGCGGGCCCTCGCCGGCTGTCCCGTCTTCGTGTCCTACGGCTATTCCCTGCCCGATTTCATCCGCGCGGAGCAGGGCTGGTTCAAGTTCCAACTCTACCGGGCTGTGGAGCAGATCGCTCTGGCCAGCGCCGATCGCATCATCTGCGCCACCCCTCCCCAACGAGAGGCCTTGGGACGACGCTACGGCCAGGACAAGATCGTCTGGTTGCCGAATTACGTGGACACGGAGCGTTTCCGCCCGCCGGTCGCTGGCCCCGCGCGAGACGAGCCGTACCTGCTGTTCGTTGGCCGACTGGAGCCACAGAAGAACCTGGTTGCCCTCTTGCAAGGTCTGGCCCTGGCCCGCGACCGCGGTTTCGATCTGCCGCTGTGCATCGCCGGCGACGGCACGCAGCGGGCCGAGTTACAGGCCCTGGCCCAGGATCAGGGCCTGCCGGTCGTTTTCGAAGGAGTGGTTCCCAATGAAGCCCTGCCCGAGTGCTACGGCCGGGCCTTCGTTTTCGTGCTTCCCTCTCTCTACGAGGGTCTGCCGAAGGCGCTCCTGGAGGCGATGAGCAGTGGCTGTGCCTGCCTGGCGGCGGACATCCCCGGCATACGCGATGTGATTGAGCACGGCCGAAACGGGCTGCTTTGCCCCCCCACCGCTGCCGGAATCGCCGAGCGCTTGCTGCAACTCCGGCGCGACAACGCCCTGCGCCGGCGATTGGGAGCTTCCGCGCGGCAACACATTTTGGACCACTACTCGATGGACGCCGTGCTGGGCCGCGAGATCGCCATCCTTCAGGAGGCCATGCGCTGGTGACGCCGCTGCGAATCGCGCTGGTCAGCCTGTACTTCCCGCCGATGGTCCGGGGCGGTGCGCACCTCAGCGCCTACTTCCTGGCCAAAGGACTTGCCGGCCGGGGACACCGCGTGGACGTGTTCACCTCGCAGCGCCCGCGCGCCGCAGATCGCACCTCCGGCGAAGCCGCCTGGCAGCACCCCGGCATCACCGTTCACCCTGCCCTGCCGGTGCTGCGACCGACGACCGCCATGGGCATGGATCGAGCCTCGCTGGTTATGGCCTGGTCACTCAGGCAGCACCTGCGTAAACACCGGCTTTCCTTCGACGTGCTGCATGCCTACGGCATGGATACCATTCCCGCCGTCGTGTTCAGCCGCCCGTACGGCCGGGCCGTGGCGACGTTTAACGGTTACTGGGCCACTTGCCCGCACTGGGACCACACCGACCCCAGCACGCGGCAACTCTGTGCCGTCTGCGGCTACCGGCACCTGGCGCGCTGCATCCTCGGGCGGGATGGCCGGCGCGACCTTTTTCGCTTCGCCGCCAAGTGGCATTACCTCTACCTGAGTCTGCGTTTCCGGCAGGTCTTCTCTCGGCGACTGGACTTGCTGCTCCCGATCAGCCAGAGCATGAAACGGATCCTCATCGCCAACCGCTTTCCGGCCGGGCGGATGCGCGTCTGCTACAACATGGTCGATCTGGCCGACTACGGGACGCTCGACCGCCAGTTCCTGCATCGCCGGTTCGGGATCGATCCGGCGCGCCCGATCCTGCTGCACGCCGGCCGCTTTGCTCCCTACAAAGGCACGGAGTTCATCTTGGACGCGATCCCCAGCATCGTGGAGCGACACCCGGAGGTGCATTTCGTCTTCATCGGCCAGGGCTCGACGATGAAGGGCCTGGAGACCCGCGCGCGACGGAACGGCCTGGCGGCGGCGACGACGTTCGGCGGCTTCGTTGACCCGGCGCTGATGCCATCGGCGTATGCCTCCGCCTATGCTGTCCTGCATACCGCTACCTGGCCCGAACCGTTCGCCCGCGGACCGGTGGAGTCGCTGGCTGCCGGCACCCCGGTGATCGCCACGGCCACCGGTGGCACACCGGAGATCGTCCGGGATGGAGAGACCGGGCTGTTGATCCCGCCGTTCGACGCGGATGCCATCGCCCGCGCTGCCGACCGCTTGCTCGACAACCGATCGCTGCGGGACAACCTGGGCGCGGCCGGGCGAAGTGAGGTGCACAGCCGCTTTGCCATCGATGGCCAGATCGAGCAGTACCTGGCCGCATACCGGGAGTTGCTGTGAAGATCGCCCTCGTCACCGAGTTCTTTTTTCCCACCACGGGAGGCACACAAACCGTCGTCGCCAGCCTCGCCGAGAGACTCGCCGGGCGTGGCCGCCAGGTGACCGTTCTCGCACCGTTGGCCGACCGATCGCCCTGGCCGGCGCAACCGGAAGAGAGTTACACTGTGCGCTGGTTTCGCCTCAGATCGCTCCCATTCGCGGGCTACCTGCTCGTCCAGCGGGCGATCGGTGCCAGCTTAGGCCCGTTCGAGGTGATCCACCTTTTCCACCCCGCCTTTGGCCTGGGAGCGTTGTGGGCTACCCGCCGACCGGGCCAACGATTCGTCGCCACGCTGATGGGGTACGACACCTACGCATTCCACGCCATGCCGTGGTTGAAACGGAGAATAGCGCTCGCGGCCTGTCGGCAGGCCGATGCCCTGACCGCCCCCAGCAACGACCTGGCCCGCCTGGCCAGCGAGACCGGCGTGCGACGAGAGATCGAAATCATCCCGCACGGAATCAGCCCGGCCCTGGCCGCTCCAGACAGAGCCACATCCTTGCGGCGCTCCCTCGGAATCGAGCCGGGCCAGACGGTGTTCGTGGCTGTGCAACGTCACTGCCCGATCAAGGAACCCGCCGTCTTCCTCGACGCCTGGCAACGCCTGGCGCGACCGGACTGCCGGCTGATCCTCGTCGGCGGTGGTGAACTGGAGCCTGTGCTGCGCCGGCGCGCAGACATGCTGAACCTCGGCGGCCTGACCGTCGTGGGCGAAGTCCCGCGCGAAGACGTGATTACTCACCTCGCCGTGGCCGATGTGTTCGTCCATCACTCGCATTACGAGTCGTTTGGCCTCGGCATCGTGGAGGCGATGCAGGCCGGGCTGCCGGTGATCGCCTGCGCGGTGGGCGCGGTCCCGGAGATCGTCACCGACGGCGTGGAGGGGCTACTCATCCCGCCCTTGGATCCCGAGGCGATGGCAGAAGCAATGGCGCGGCTGGCCGACTCGGCCACGGAACGCGCTCGCCTGGGCGCCGCCGCCCGCGAGCGCTCTAGCCAGTTCCACTGGGACCGCATCGTCGAGCAGTACGAGCGATTGTACGAGGGAGATCTGGTACGGTGAGCTACAGCCTGACTTTGAGCACCAGCTTCCGCCGGCGACTGCTGGATCGGGATCTCGCCAGAGCTACTGCTTCCCTCAGCGGTTTGGTCGTCGACCTGGGGGGCACGCGGAGGAACCGGCGCGGCGACTTTCTCCCACCGCAGCGGCCGCACCTTCGCTGGCTGTACGTCAACATTGATCCGTCGGTCGCACCGGACATCGTCGCCGACGCGGCCAGCGTCCCTCTGCGTGTGGCTTGCGCCGACGCCGTCGTGTGTACAGAGGTGTTGGAGCACGTGCCGGATCCGAGACGGGTGCTGGCCGAAGCCGGTCGCCTGTTGCGACCCGGTGGCAGGTTGATCGCCTCGATGCCCTTCATGAGTCGCGTACATGCCGCCCCCAGCGACTACCAACGCTACACCGCCTTCAAGCTGAAGCGATTGCTGGCCGAGGCCGGCTTTGTGGACGTGGACATCGGCGCGCAAGGGTTGTACTTCACCGTGTTGGCCGACATGATTCGCGGCGGGTTGTCCCGCGTGCGGCCCGCGTGGCTACGCTGGTCGCTGGCCTTGATCGCGATGCCGATCCTGCGCTGGCTGGTGGCCCGCGAGGCGCGGGCCAAGCCGGACGGCTTCTTCGCCAGCCACCCGGCCGGCCACTTTGTGCTCGCCCGGAAGGAGGCGTGATCATGCCCGAGGAAGTGGTGTTCGGCAAATACCGCTGCCGGGGAGCCTACCACTGGGAGCAGGTTTCCCGCTCCGTCCGCCGGCACAATGTGATCACCAGCGTGCGCTACGATGTGATCCTCTCCGCGCTGGGGGAGTTGAACGGCCGTCAGTGCCTCGACATCGGCGGTGGGGACGGGGCTTTGAGCTATCTAATGGCCCGGCGCGGGGCGCGTGTGGTCAACGTTGACATGGCGGGGGAGGCCCTACAGTTCGCCAGGGCGGAGTTTGCTCGTCGCGGAATGCGCGCCCAGGTCGCGCGGGCTTCTGCCTATGCCCTCCCCTGCCCGTCGGACGCGTTCGATGTCGCCGTGTGCAGCGAGGTGATCGAACACGTCCAATCGCCAGAGGCCCTCGTGGCCGAGGCCGCGCGCGTGCTGCGGCCAGGTGGCCGCTTCCTGCTCACTACCCCCATGCGCGTCACCGAAACGCCTTTGGATCGCGAGCACGTCCGCGAATTCTTCGCCGGCGAACTCGAGACGTTGCTGGGCACAGCCCTGATCGACGTGAACGTGACGCCGTTCGCGCCACTGGCGCTGTTCGAACTGTACGGCTTGCCGTTCCGCTGGCTGGGCAACCGCCCCCTCTTCCGCTACCTGTTCAACATCGCCGCGATCTACGGCCGGCGCAATCCGCTCGCGGCTCAAAGCCCGTTCCGATTCTTTAGCCTGTTGCTGGCCACAGGGAGGAAACCGTGAACTCACCGTCTGGCGCCCCCGGACGCTTGCTGATCATCGGGCTGGACGGCGCGACGTTCGATCTGATCGAGCCCTGGGCCAGGGCCGGCCACCTGCCGAACTTCGCGCGCTGGATGGCGCGGGGCTCGTACGGGCCGCTGCGTTCCACGATGCCGCCGCACAGCCCGCAAGCCTGGGCCACCTTTTCGACCGGACTCCTGCCGGGCCGGCACGGAATCCTCGACTTCTCCCCTCTGCGGATCGACCGGCCACCTGCGCCCTACAACGCGCACTCGGTTGGCGGCGTCCCGTTTTGGAAAAGGCTCGGCGACCAGGGAAGCCGGATCGTGGTCGTGAACGCCTTGTTCACCTACCCGCCTGAGCCGGTCAACGGCTTGCTCATCTCTGGCAAGCTGACACCGGCGGCAACCACATTCACCCACCCACCAGAACTGGGCCGTGAGATCGAGGATCGTTTCGGCGAGTACATCCCGGAACTCTCGCCCCGCCACCTGCCACCGGCCTCACGCGTCACCCCGCCGATCTACCTGGAGCGGTTGCAAGCCATGCTCGCCCGCCGGGCCGACGTGGCTGACTACGTGCTGGGTCGGCACGATTGGGACACAGCCGTCATCGTCTTCACCGCACTGGACACGATCCAACATTTTTTCTGGCATTACTTTGATGACGCGCACCCTCTGCACGATCCCGACAGCCCTTCGGAACTCCGGGAGGCGGTCATGCAGAGTTACCGCCTGGCCGATCAGGCGGTCGGTCGGCTGGCCGCGCACCTGGGCGAGCGAGACCACTTGCTGATCGTCTCCGATCACGGCTTCGGTCCACTCGATCAGGCGGTCAACCTTACCCGCTGGCTGGTCGACCAAGGCCTGTTGGCGCCGAAAGCTCCTCCCCGGCAGCAGGGCCTGGCTGCCTTCGTGGCGCAGCTCAAAATGAAAGCCGCGTTGGTGACCCCGCGCATCCTCTGGCGAGCCGCCCGTCGTTTGGCGGGCACGCCGCTCCAGAGGATCAGCCCGTTGCCCTATCAGCGCATGGCAGTAGACTGGAGCCGCACGAGCGCCTACGCCCTTGGCCGCACCGGCAGCATCTTCATCAACCTGCGCGGGCGAGAACCGCTAGGCATCGTCGAGCCCGGCGAGGAATACGAAACGTTGCGCCAGGCAATTCGCACGGCGTTGAAAGCGTGGCGTAACCCAGCCATCGGCCGGCCGGTCGTGGCCGAGGCACACTTCCCTGAAGAGCTGTACGGCCAAGCCAGCGGCGACGGAATCCCCGATCTGATCATCCAGTGGCAGGATTACGCCTACCCCTGTCCCGCGCCCGGCGATCCGGATAAGTCGATCCTCTACCGGATACCGTCGGTCTACCCGAAGATGTGGCTGACCGGCTACCATCGCCTGGACGGAATCCTGCTCGCCTCCGGCCCAGCCTTCCGACCGGGAACCGCCGTGGATGGTGCGCACATCGCGGACATCGCGCCCACGGCGTTGTATCTCCGCCGGGCCGGCATCCCGGATCACCTGGATGGCCGCGTCTTGCTCGATCTGTTCGCGCCGGACTACCTGGAGACTCATCCGCCGCGCTACGTGTCGGGCGAGGAAGCCGCGCCGCCCGATGAGCAGGCCGAAGCCACCTACTCCGCCGATGAGGCGACCGAAATCGAGGAGCGATTGCGTGGCCTGGGGTATTTCTAGTGTGAACGGCGAGCAGATCCGATCGCGGTCCGCCGGAATCGTCGCCGCCAGCACGCTGCTGGTTGCCGTCTTCGCTGCCTTGACGCAGATCGTCATCGCGGCCCGGTTCGGCGCCTCCCGCGAACTGGATGCCTTCTACGCGGCCCTCGTCCTGCCCAACACGCTGGTGTCCATCCTCATCGGCTCGCTCGCCTCCGTCTTTCTCCCGATCTTCATCGAGCAACGGAACAAGCACGGAGAGCAGCACGCCTGGCGTCTGACGGAGACGCTGGTGGGCACGTTCGGTCTGTTGCTGGTGGTCGTATCGGCATTGGCGTTCCTGGGGGCCGAACCATTGCTGGGCCTGACGGCCCCGGGCCTGACGCCAGCGGCCAGAATCCTGGCCGCGCGGTTGCTACGCATCCTGCTGGCCATGCTGGTGATCGGCGGGCTGACTTCCATCGCCTCCAGCATGCTCAACGCGTACCACCGGTTCACCGCGCCAGCGACCGCCAACGTGATGCGCTCGTTGATCTACCTGGCGGCGCTCTGGCCGCTGACGCTGGTGCGCGGCATCACGGGCCTGGCCACCGCCATGATCCTGGGCCACGTTGCTGCGCTGATCGTCGTGCTGTCTGCGCTACGCCCGTGGCGCTTTCGGTTCCGCCCGCGACTTGACCTCTCATCACCGGCCTATCGCCGCCTGGTGAGCGTCTGGCTGGCGCTGCTGTTTTCGATCTTCATCGCGCGCCTATACCCCATTCTGGATCGCTACTACGCCTCCCAACTGGCGGTCGGCAGCATCTCCTACCTGGCATACGCGACGTCCATCAACGGGCTGGTCCTATCGCTGTTCTCGGCCAGCATGGCCAAAGTGATGTTCCCGACTATGGCCGAATACATCGCCGCCGACCGGCCACAGCGCGCCGTCGAACGCATGTCGCAAACCATTCGCCTCTCCACCTTTATCGTCGTGCCCGCCATCGTCGGCCTGCTCACCCTGCGCCGGCCGATCATCGCCATGCTCCTCGAACGGGGAGCGTTCGACGCGACCGACACCGCCATCACCGCCTCCGTGCTGCTGTTCTCTGCCGGCTCGCTGTTTGGGCCGGTGATCGCCAACGTCACCTCCAAGATGCTGTACTCGCTGCAGGCCACGCGTTTCATCTTCTGGCTGAACGTGTTGCGCATCCCGATCTACGTCGCGCTATGCGGGTGGCTGATCGGCCCGCTGGGCATCCTGGGGGTAGCGCTCGCCGGATCGATCACCGTCACCCTGGGCTGGCCGATGCAGCTTGCCTACCTGCGCTACCGGCTGGGGCCCCTGGCCCTGGGCCGGCTGTCCGCGAGTGTCGGAGCCACGTCTGGCCGGGCCCTGATCATGGGAGTGATCGTGCACTTCGCCTTCGCCTGGCTGGCCAGTCACCTGGCCGGGCCGCCGGCAATCGCCGTGCTGGTGAGTGTGGGGGTGGGACTCGCCGCCTACGTCGCACTGTCTCTCCTGCTCGCTCCCGCCGAGACCGGGATCTTCGCCGACCGGCTAGGTCGGGCCGTGGGGATCGTGAGGTAGAGATGGCCGTGCCGCGACCCTTGCGCGTCCTGCTCTACCGCCCCCCGTGGCGCACCGGTGAAGTGTACTTCCGCGCCCAGCAAGTGGCCGCCCACTTCCAGGACGCGGGACATCACGTGACGATCGTCGCCGGCCGCCCTGGTTGGCGCAGTGTGGGCCGGCTCTTGGGCTGGCCCTACCGCCTGGCTCGCGCTGACCTCGTCTTCCTCTACCCGCAACCGCTCATGCCTTTCTTCGCGCTGTCCGCCCTGTGGCTGGGTCGGCGGGTCGTCATAGACCACTTCACCTCGTACGTGCGCATGGCCGACGTATCTCCCCGCATCGGGCGAGTGCTGGCCCCGTTCGACCGGGTCGCCTACCGGCAGGCGGATGCCGTGTTAGCGCACACCCGTTCGGTGGCCGACGACCTGTGTGCCATTCATGGCCTCGCGCCGCGTCGCGTTCACACCATCTACAGCGTAGTGAAAACGGCCCACTTCGCGCCGGTCTACGATCGAGATGCCGCCGCCCTGCGCGAGCGTTTCGGCTTGACCGGCCGCTTCGTCGTGCTATACCACGGGATGTGGCACCCCTGGCACGGCGTAAATGTCTTGCGCTCAGCCGTCGCTCAGTTGGCAGACGCCGGCGAATCGGTGTCGCTGGTCATGATCGGGCATGCAGGAGCGTGCGCGCCGCACGAGCGGCTGCTGGACGAGGTCCCCTTCGGCGATCTCCCGGCACACATCCAAATGGCCGACGTGTGGTGCAGCGGATTCACCAACCTGCCGCGTGGCGATCGCAGCCTCAGCTCCACGCTGATCCAGGCCCTGGCGATGGCCCGGCCGGTGATCACGTCGCCCAGCCCGGAGAAGTCCGCCGTGCTGCGGAACGAGGAGACCGCCTTTTTCGTTCCACCAGATGACCCGGCCACACTGGCCGATTCGATCCGCCACTGTCGCCGCCATCCAGACTTCGCCCGGCGCGTCGGCAAGGCGGGGCGCGAGCTGGCCAAGCGCCTGTTCGACATCGCCGCGTTCGACAGGCTGCTGGCAGATCTCACCCAAACGTGGTTCGGAACGTAGCGCAGGGAGCGAAAGCGTGAACGGACAGACGATCGTCATCCTCTCCACCACCGACTGGGACGCGCCGCAGTTCGGTTCGCGGCAGCAAATCGCGCGGCAGTTCGTCCGGCGCGGTCACTGGGTGCTGTTCGTGGAGATCCCTCGCGCGCTTCACTCGCTCATCTCCGATCCTGGCGGCACGCGACGGGCGTGGCGACGGATCGGCCGCACCCGTCAGGTCACAGACGGCCCGCTCGTCTACACGCCGCTGCCCGTCCTGCCGGTCTACTACAACCCGGCCACCAACGCCGTCAGCCAGCGCCTGCTGTGCCGCGATCTGCGCCGCACGCTGGTCCGACTGGGCCACCGGCCCGATCTGCTCTGGACCTACTGGCCGAACACTGCCTACCTGGTCGGGCGGCTTGGAGAGCGGGTGGCGGTCTACCACTGCATCGACGATTTTGCCGCCGTGGGCTATCCCTTGACGACACGAGCGGCCATCTCCCGCATGGAAGCGGAGCAGTGCCGCCGGGCAGACATCGTGTTTGCCCGCACGGAGGCGCTGGCCGCGGCCAAACGGCGGCTCAATCCGCACACCTACCTGCTCCCCGGCGGCGTAGACACCGCCCAGTTCGACCCGGCCCGCGATCTCGTGGCCCGGCACGACGTACGCGCCTTGCCTCGTCCTCGCGCCGGATTCATCGGCACGATCGATGACCGGCTGGACGTGGACCTGCTCGCGCATTGCGCCGAGTGGCTGCCGGACACCACGTTCGTGCTCGTCGGGCCGGTGAAGCGCCATCGTGTTCAAGTCCGCCCGCTGCAACGTTTGCCGAACGTCCGCTTTCTTATCCCCTGTCCCCACCACGACGTCCCGGCGATGATGGCCGCGTTCGACGTGTGCTTGATCCCGTACCGGATCAACCCCTATACCGAAGGGTTGTCCCCGATCAAGCTGTACGAGTATCTGGCCATGGGTAAAGCGGTCGTGGCCACCGACTTGCCTTACCTACACCGGGAGGCGGGGAACATCCGAATCGCGCGCACGGCGCCGGAGTTCCTGGCCGAAGTGCAGGCAGCCCTGGCCGACTCCCCTTCGAAGGACGAGCAGGATCGCCGACGCGCTGCCGCCGAAGCCCAATCCTGGGCCCGGCAGATGGACGAGATCGAGCAGCACCTTTCTCCGCTGCTGGGAGCAACCGGATGACGACTCCTGTGCCTCGTCACGATGCCCCCCTGCGCCTCCTGCACATCGTCGCTTCCTCTCACGGCGGCGGTGCGACCCACGTGCGCGATCTGGTCCTGGGCCTACCCCGTGACCGGTTCCACTGTACCGTCGCCATGCCCCTCGATGGGGGGAATGTGTCGCCTGCCGACTTCGCCGGGCACGAGACAGACTTCTTGCCGGTGGAGATCGCCGGTCCGTTCGTCTGGCGCGAGGTGGTACGGCTGCGGCGCGTGTTGCGGTCCGAGGACTTTCACCTACTCCACGTGCACGGCTCGCGCGCGGCCCTCTACGGCCGGCTGGCGGTGGCCACCCTTCGCCGCCGGCCCGGCGTCCTGTTCAGCATCCATGGGTTTGCGACGCCCTTCTACGCTGTTCCCAGGCAGACGGTCTACCTCGCCATCGAGCGGGCCTTGCAGCGGGTGACGGATCGAACCATCTGCGTCGCCCAGGCCGAAGCGGACCGCTTCCTCGCCTGCGGGCTGGCCCAACCGGAAACGGTGCACGTCGTTCCCTACGGCATCGATGTGCCCCGGTTCGCCAGGCCCTCCGGCGACCCCTATCGTCTGCGAGACGAGCTAGGCGTAGGGCGAGGTCCGGTGCTGCTGATGGTTTGCCGCCTGAATGTGCCGCGCGATTTCGCCACCTTGCTCGACGCGTTTTGCACCGTGCGCGCCGAGTTCCCGGCAGCCCAGCTCCTGATCGTAGGCGATGGTCCGCAACGCGCGGAGGTCGAAGCCGCGATCCGCCGCCGGGAGTTGACCTCCTGTGCGCAGGTCACCGGTTTCCGCGACGATGTACCGGACGTTATGGCGTTGGCGGATGTGTACGTACTGACCAGCTACGGGTGGGAGGGCTACCCGATCAGCACACTGGAGGCGCAGGCGGCCGGCGTGCCGGTGGTCGTGACCGATGCGGGCGGATCGGCTGAGGCGGTTCGGCATGAGCAGACGGGGCTCGTCGTGCCGAAAGCGCGCCCCGATTCGCTGGCCGAGGCCGTGATGCGGTTGCTGCGTTCACCAGAGTTGCGCCGCCGGATGGGCGAGGCAGGTCGGCAACGGGCGGCGCGGGAGTTCACGCGGGAGCGGATGGTCGATAGGGTGATGCGCGTTTACGAGGGCCTTGTGCCTTTGCCTCCGGCGGCCGGCCCACTTTAGGGAACTCCAAGAGAATAGTTCTCGCAAACAGATTCTCGATGCGGCCCACAATACCGCGAAAAAGTAATCTGCAAGGGAGTTCCTTGGGCTTTTCCACCTCGTTTGAAGACATTTCGCGAATGCTAACAGGCTTCGTGATACCTTTCTGGCAGGTTTATTTCTCTGGAAAAGCCTTAGGCCGTCGGCCTCCTTCAGGCCGTCGTCATAGCGCGCAGCGCCAGCCCGACAATGAACAGACAGACCACGCCAACCTGCAACGACTCGCGGTGGGCGGGTTCCGGGGTCGGGAGCAGGGCGTATGCCGCCGGCAGAGAAGCAGCCGCCAGGATGCCGTACAGCAGATGGATTGTATTCCCCGCTCGCAGACCGAGAAGCAGCAGACCCGCGCCCAACGCCCCCTGCACGAAGATCAGCCCTTCGCCGATGACGAGCGACCCGCGCAGATTCGGCCCCACAGCCTGCCGGCGCAGGTAGTCGACGAAGCCCCACGCGCTGCAGATCAGCATGAAGAGGACAGTAGCGTTCGCCAACCCTTGATGAAGCTGAAGGACGATCAAAGCCATGTTCTCCTCACTTTGTCGTGATTTTCCTACGCAATGACGACTTTGCAACAGCCCTGGCAAGTCAGTGGGAGGGTTATTTCTCTGGAAAAGCCTTACACGGCCAACATGATTTTCGCCAGACTATCCAGTACACGAGTAGCCGCATAGACGACGCGGAGATCAACGCGTCCAAAACCAGAGAGAGCGACTTTCGGCAGGCAACAAAGAGGTCAGTTCAAACAACAGAGGCGACGGCCGGATTCGAACCGGCGATGGGGGTTTTGCAGACCCCTGCCTTAACCACTTGGCTACGTCGCCTGGCACAAGACATCCATTCGAGCCATATTATACCACAAGTGCAGCCTGTCGCCAAACAATGGCCAGGCCGGATCCGTCGGATGTTCTCGCTGCCAACCGGGCTTGCCGGCACACGTGCCCGATTTTACAATGTGCGTGTTTTGTGTTATTATAGTGGCGTTGCTCACAAGCACCCCCGCTTGGTATCATTACGCAACCGCTCATGCCACTTACCTGTGCGCGGGGGTGCTTGTGACGCATCCTGACCAACATGCCTGACCACTGGAACAGGCACAGATATTGAAGCGAAGAGAGGAGGAGTCTTATGCAATCTATTTGGCTTGTGCCCGTCGCCGCCGCGGTTGCCGTCATCTACATCGTGTGGCTCGCGTATGACGTGCTTTCACGGGACACAGGAACGGAGAATATGGAAGACGTCGGCGATATGATTTACGAGGGAGCGGTGGCCTTTCTGACCCGGCAATATAGCACCATTGCTGTGCTGGCTGTTGTCACTGCGGTCATCATCACGGTGCTAATCGCCGTCTTTGAGCAGCACTCCGAGACAGCGTTCACTGGTTGGGCCTTGGGTATGCGCACGGGTATCGCCTTCCTGGTGGGTGCGGCTGCCTCAGCGCTGTCGGGTGTAGTCGGCATGTTCGTGGCCGTGAAGTCTAACGTCCGGACGGCCAGCGAAGCTCGCAAAGGTGTGGGTCCTGCGCTGATCACCGCCTTGCGTGGCGGTGCGGTATCTGGGTTCCTGGTCGTGACCTTGAGCTTGCTTGCTGTCTATTTCATGTACCTGTTGTATGGCGGCACCAGCCATCCAGAGCAGGCACCTTTCTTGATCGTCGGTCTGGGGTTTGGGGCCAGCTTCGTGGCCCTGTTTGCGCAACTGGGTGGCGGCATCTACACCAAGGCGGCCGACGTCGGAGCCGACCTGGTGGGCAAGCTGGAAGCTGGTATCCCCGAAGATGATCCGCGAAACGCCGCCGTCGTGGCCGACTTGGTCGGTGACAACGTCGGTGACTGCGCCGGTCGCGGTGCGGACCTGTTCGAGTCCACCGTTGCCGAGAACATCGGGGCCATGATCTTGGGTATTGCAATCTGGAAAACCACGGGCAACGTGGCCTGGATCACGTTCCCACTGGTAGTGCGTGCGGCTGGTCTCATCACTTCTATGATTGGGATGTTCTTTGTCCGCTACAGAGAGGGCGAAGAGCCAATGGATGCCCTCAGTCGAGGGTATGTGGTAGCTGTGCTCCTATCTATTGCCGCCCTTTTCTTAGTCGTAAAGATCACCATTGGTAACATCTGGTTCTTCTGGTCCGGTGTTGTGGGCCTGGTAACCAGTGTGTTTCTCGTGCTCATCACCATGTACTATACCGAGGCTCGCTGGCGACCGGTTAAGACCATTGTAGAGGCTTCACGTACAGGGGTTGCTACCAACATCATCTCCGGCCTGGCCATCGGCTTCGAAAACACTGCCGCCCCAGTGATTCTGATTTCTGCTGCCCTGATAGCCTCTGCCTGGACAGGTGACAAGAGCGGTCTCGAGCACGGCGGGATATATGGAACCGCTGTAGCTACTATGGGTATGCTCATGACTGCTGCCTACATCCTGGCCATGGATACCTTCGGTCCCATCGTGGACAACGCCGGCGGCATCGTGGAAATGACCGGTGCCCCGGAGGAAGTCCGCGCCGGCACCGATGCGCTAGACGCCGCTGGAAACACGACCAAGGCGCTGACCAAGGGGTACGCCATCGGCTCCGCCGCATTGGCCGCTTTCCTGCTGTTTGCTGCCTACCTGGACAAGGTAGAACTGGTGCGCCAGGCCAAGGGATTGCCCGAAGCTGTTATCCAGTCTTCCCACGTAGTTGACCTGGCCAAGGTGCCAGTCTTCGTGGGAGCAGCGCTAGGTATCATGCTTGTCTTCTTGTTCAGTGCCCTGGCCATGCAGGCGGTGAGCAAGGTGGCCTCGGAAATCATCGAGGAGGTACGTCGACAGTTCCGCGAGATTCCGGGCTTGATGGAGGGTACAGCCCGGCCTGATTTCGCTCGCTGTGTAGATATAACCACCCGGGGCGCACTAAGAACCATGATTGCGCCCGGCCTACTGGCTGTAGGGTTACCTATTGCCGTGGGTATCTTGCTCAAAGCAGAGGCCGAAGCAGCCTTTCTGATGGCCGGCACGATGGGCGGCATCATCCTGGCCACCGTGATGAACAACGGTGGCGCTGCCTGGGACAACGCCAAGAAGTACGTCGAAACCGGTGCCGTACGCGACGAAGACGGCAACGTGCTGGGCAAGGGGAGTGAGCTGCACGCTGCCGTGGTCGTGGGGGACACCGTCGGCGATCCGTTCAAAGACACTGCCGGCCCCTCATTGCACGTGGTTATTAAACTGCTGGCAACGATCACGCTCGTTCTTGCGCCCATCTTCATCTAGGGCGTTCCGTCACCCGCGTGTCGCGTGGCTCGTAGGGCAACGGCAATCGTAGTGCCAGCTGGCGACGGTCGGCGATCAGCCGTATTCGCGTGGAGCGTTGAGCGACGCAACACAGGTCGTACGCTGATACGCCGAAACCTACCAGATCTACACTCACGGGGCGATCACATGGTGACCGCCCCGTGCAAGTTTGAGAGGATGTGAGATTTGTGCGTGTCCTGGTAGTCGGAGCAGGTGCGATCGGTTGCTTGCTCGGAGGGCGACTGGCTGACGCCGGCCACGATGTTACCCTGATCGGTCGCTCGTGGCTGGTAGATGCCGTGCAAGCCTACGGCCTGGACATAGCTGTCGAGTCACGTGACGATCAACACGCTCACGTCAAGGAGATCAAGGCGGCAGAGACTATTGCGACGGCCTTTGAGCTCCACTCTCACTACGACGTAGCACTGCTCACCACGAAAGCGCATGATGTAGCCAAGCCAATTGCAGACCTGGCACAGGCGACCACAGATCCCCCTCTGGTGGCTTGCTTCCAAAACGGTGTGGGGACCGAGGAACTCGTTGCTGACGTAATCGGCCCTGGCTATGTCATTGCCGGAACCATTAGCATACCGGCGGCCATGATGGGGCCGGCCGTTGTGGAAACCGTGCAGCGTGGTGGCATCGGCCTGGCTCCAATGACCGGCCAGGTTGCGGCGACCCCGCTGGTCGGGGTGTTGCGCGAGGCCGGCTTCGTCGTTGAAACCTACAGCGATTACCGGACGATGAAGTGGTCAAAGCTGCTACTGAACATCGTCGGCAACGCGACCTCGGCGATCCTGGGCTGGCCTCCGGAGCGGGTGTATTCTCACAGTGGCCTGTTCCATCTGGAGAGGAGCGCGTTTCTGGAAGCACTCCATGTCATGACAGCCTTGGGTCTGGAGCCAGTTTCGCTGCCCGGCTATCCGCTGCCGGCCGTCTTGCCATTCGTCGAATGGTTGCCCTCGCTGGTGCTGCGACCCCTTATCCGGCGCGCTGTGCGCTCGGGCCGCGGGGGAAAGATGCCTTCCATGTATGTCGACCTGGTAGCCGGTCGTCGCCAGTTGGAAGTGGATGTCTTGAACGGGGCCGTCGTACGGCACGGTGAAAGACTGGGACTTGAGGTCCCCGTGAACCAAATGCTCACCGACGTGTTGCAGAAGCTGGCCTCCGGCGAGACACCTCGCGAGCAGTACTGTGACAAGCCCCGGGCTCTCCTAGACACGTTCTAGGGAGGGGTGCCACAGCGTCCTGTCGAGAACCTGCCCTAAAACGGCTCCCGCAACCCGTTCCCGGGACACGTCCCGGACAAATGCCTCGGAGCGGGTTTCCCGGATAGGCCCTAAGCTGAAACGGCTGTACGACGTGCAGTGGGGATTGTACAGCCCCTTGTGAGTCGCTGGTTTGGAGATGGTGGCCGACTTAGGCTTTTCCAGAGAAATAAACCTGCCAGAAAGATATCACGAAGCCTGTT